>CAYXFJ010000166.1:0-6835 GCA_964464265.1 uncultured bacterium | reverse complement strand
TGAGCTGTTTTGGCACTGAGTTCCAGCCCGGCCTCATCCTGACTGACGGAACAGCTGATGATCCCGATGATCCAGAGTACTGCGTCTACAAATATAATAAAGGCGATGTGGTGGACCCGGTTACCATTGATCAGGGATGTCCGGAAGAGGTGATCGGGGATCAGATGCTTTTCTGTGTGTACAATGATCTGATGAGCCATTCCGATCTGTGGGGCAGCCAGCCCATAGGTATCGAGGTCAGGCAGACCACATTCGCTTTTTCCGGTCCCGCTCCCATGGATCAAATGATTTTCATGAAATACCGGATCGTCAAAAAGGGACAAAATACGCTCGACAGCGCTTATATAGCGATGTTTTTTGATCCGGACCTGGGACAGCCGAATGATGATTTTACCGGCTGTGACACGATGCTGGACATTATCTTCGCATACAATGGTGACGGATATGACGATGAGTATGGCGAAGCTGTTCCGTGTCTCGGCTGCGGCCTTTTGCAGGGACCTCTTGTAGATGCTCCGGGAGAATCGGTTTTGCTTCCTGGAGGAACTGTACTGCAGGATAAAAAGAGACTTGGAATGACAGCCTATTTCTATCAGTTCAAGCATGGAGGTGTTTTTTCGGGAACAGGGGATATCGGGAAGCCGGTTCAAGCCTATAACTACGTTCAGGGATTAAGGTATGACGGCGAACCATGGCTCGATCCCACACAGAATGATCAGATCACCCGTTTCCCGTTTGCGGGCGATCCGGTTTCAGGAACTGGCTGGTTATTGAGCGATGTTGTACCGCCCAGAGACATACGCATGGCGTTTTCTTCAGGCCCATTCACTCTTCAGACGGGAGATTCGCAGGAGATCGTGACAGGGATCACGGTGGGTATGGGCAGTGATCCGCTCAGCTCGGTCTCTCTTGTGAAATATTTCTATCCCTATGCGAAGCAGCGCTACGAAAGCGGCTTCAAGATCGAAAAGATACAGGCGCCGTCTCTTGAAAAAGATGAACTGGACCAGGAAATCGTACTGATTTGGGACGATGCCGGAATGGATTTTAACAACCTGGGGTACCGTTTCGAGGGATACAATCTGTGGCAGGCGGAATCTGAGGAGGGGCCGTGGACCTGTATCCTGACATTTGATAAGGATAACGGGCTCACGACCCTCTGGGATTCTGTGTTTGTGGAGGATATCGGGAGCATTGTCAATAAGCCCGTGCAGTTCGGAACCGATTCAGGAGTGGAATTTTATTACCCTGTCAGGAAAGATTTTATCCGGGATACGCCGTTAAGAAACGGGACGCCCTATTATTTTGCAGTGAGCAGCTATGCTTACAGACCGGACCTCTATCCGAGAGTCATGGAATCGGCCAGGTCCTTGATCCGGGCTGTGCCCGGCAAGCCCGTGATGGACAGGGTCAACCGGGCGGAGCCCGGAGACACCATCCCCGTTCTTATGACCGGACCGGAGAATCCGGATCGGATTGAAGTGTCTGTTGCGGCTCCTTCCCGGATCACAGGGCATATCTATGAGGTAAGCTTCAGTAAAACAGAAAAAGATTCCATCCTGTGGAATCTCACGGACAGGACAGCGGATTCTGTAAAGATCGCCGGCAGATCTGTTCAGCCTGCAGTCAGTTTGTATGAGATCGTGGATGGTATGCTTATCCGTATCAGACCCGGCGGTCAGAAGCTCTCTCTGAATATCATAGAAAATACCTTTATCATCGACACGAAGGAATATGCGTCCTTACGATCCGGGGAAGTCGCAAGATCGCGCCTTGATGATATTAATGTATTTCCAAATCCCTATTTCGGATATAGCAGTCTGGAGGGTAATTCCGGCGTTCAGTTCGTCACTTTCATCAATCTGCCGGCTGAGTGCACGATTCGTATTTTCAGCCTGTCCGGACAGTTGGTCAAAACCATCGATCACACCAATGGTACACCTCTGGAGAAATGGTCCCTTCTGAATGACGGCGAATTCAAAGCAGGGAGCGGAATGTACATTGCCCATATAAGGACCTCGTGGGGGGATAAGATTCTCAAGCTGGGAATGATTAACCGTGAGGCTAATTATCAGCATCAATAATAATAATGCAAAACACCGGAAAATGGATATCCATCAGCATGATCTTCCTGTTGTTAACCTTATTTACAAGGAGACATTGAGCATGAAAGTCCGGGAATTTCTTAAGGAATTCGGGATTCTTTTTGTGCTGACGTTCGTTGTGGCACTTGCCGTTTCCTATGTTTATCAGATGTTTGCCTATGGGTCAGGAAGCTTTGAAATCGGTCTGGCTTTCCGTATGGCCCTGATCCTGGCCATTGTGATTCCTGTAAGTCATAATATGGACAGTAAAAAACAGGCAAAAAAACAGGACAGGACCGCCCTCTGATCTGTATATTGTATGCCGGTATTGCAGCAGATTCCTGTTGTGCGGATGGCCGCTCTTTAGTATATTGATCCTCATATTTTGTACATTTTAAACGGAGGGATCCCATGATCGCGTATTGCGGACTTGACTGCGAACAGCTGCTCGGCTTTTTCAAGATGGCGCCCCAGGCAAAGGCGAACCTGGAAGCGATACGGAAATAGGGATTCGTTCTCGTTTTCAGGGTAGAGCAAAAACCCGGCGCTGACCAGCACGTGAGACGCGCAGATTCTCATTCGTCTGCAGGGTGGAGCATGGCATCCGAAAAAAAACAGTAAGAGGCTTTTATATGACGATTTTCTCAGCTGCACTTCTTCTATTTCTTGTAATGGATCCTTTCGGGAACCTGCCGTTATTTTCATCCGCCCTGAAAATGGTCGAGAAATCCAGGCACACCCGCATCATCATCCGGGAGCTGATCATCGCACTCCTGGTACTGATCAGCTTTCTCTTTTTCGGACAGCATCTGCTCAGTGCTCTTAATATTTCAGAGCCTGCTCTGACAACAGCGGGGGGAATGGTTCTTTTTATCATTGCCCTCCGGATGATATTTCCTGCACAGAAGAACCTCACTGCTGAAGAATTGACCGGTGAACCGTTCATTGTGCCCCTCGCTATTCCGTATGTGGCCGGTCCTTCGGCCATGGCATCGGTCCTTCTGATCATGAGCCGCGAACCGGGAAGATGGCCTGAATGGCTGGCCGCTCTTTTAATCGCATGGATCGCTTCAGGGCTCATCATTTCCATGTCAGGACTGATGGCCAGGATTCTGAAGGAGAGGGGATTGATCGCCATTGAACGACTGAGCGGCATGCTGCTCGTGGCTATATCCATACAAATGGTCCTTTCCGGGATCGCCGAGTTTATGGGATAAGAAGAGGGCTTACGGCCCGCAGGATGGTGGAAGAGCAGGATAAGGAGTATCCCTTTCATTTGGCCATGCAGATACCTATCAAAACTTTAATACGTTCCAATTACTTCTTTTTCGGATTTGCCGTCGGAAGCTGGTCCCCGTTTCTGGCCCCTTTTTTTCAGGATGCCTATCATTTGAATGACCGTGAACTTGGACTCCTTCTCATGGTAAGGCCTGCCGTGGCTCTGCTCACGCAGCCTTTCTGGAGCGCGGTGACGGATCTCAGCGGAAGAAGAGCGTGGCTTGTGCTCTTACTCTCCATTCTCGCGGGTGCCGGTTTCCCTCTGATCATCAAAGCCGGAACGTTTGCCATGCTGCTTTTTCTATTTGGATTGTGGGCTTTTTTCTATTCGCCGATCAATGCGATACTGGATGCCATTGCTTTCGATTATCTCGGGAAGCACAGACGTCTGCGTTTTGCCAGATTGCGCGTATTCGCATCCATCGGATTTTTGATTGCCGTGGCTTTCATCGGAAAGGTATATGACCGTGTTGGTATGGAAAGCATGTTCCCGGTCTATGCCGTGACCATGCTCATTTCGGCAGTATTCATGATGAGGATACCGGGAAACAGCCGAACCCCTCTCCTGACAGGCTGGAACGCATTGAAGCAGCTTTTAAGAAACAAAAACGTGCTGATCTTTTTATCAGCGGTGCTTCTACTGGAAATCGGAAACCAGATGGCTCATACCTTCATCAGTGTATACGCAAAGGCGCTCGGAGCGGATAATCTGCAGACCGGCTGGATATGGGCTGCAGGGACGGGTTCGGAAATTGTCACCATGCTGCTTTTTCAAAGGTTCGCGTCGCGGGTGGGTATCAAGAAGCTGATCTTTATCGGTATCCTGAGCTCAGTGGTACGGTGGACTGCCCTGAGCTTTCTGGGTGACTGGTGGCAGATACTTCCCTTTCAGCTTTTACATGCCTTCTCATTCACTTTTGTTTATGTCGGAGCCTCCACTTTCATGGATATGGAAAGCCATGCCAATATCCGGTTCACGGCTCAGGCTTTCTACAGCATCATTGTTTTAAACCTCGCATGCATCATCGGGAGTGTCGCAGGGGGTGAGATCAGCCATCAATGGAGTTACCATACCCTCTATTTCGGCAGCGCAGTTCTTGCCGTGGTAGCGCTCGTCATACTTTCTGCATTTGTAAAACAGCCTCATCCGGACAAATGAAAGTATGCATCGATTTTTTGATCAGACTATCTTTTTTTCAAAAATGGTATAAATTTTGGATGGCACGGATCCCATCATTTCAATCAGTCTGATGGTCATGACATTGTCCTCCAGCACCCAGCCCATATCGCAGTACTCGTATCCTCTTTCCTGGGAATAGATCTTCTGTTTCCAGAGCATTACACCGTCAAGGCCCAGTCTTCTGAACTTCCTTTTCACTCCAAGATAACCCAGCCGATAACCTTTGCACTTGTTCTTCCTCATCAGCATGTTGATCGCCCGGAAAAGTTCACACCTTCTGCAGTGTTTTAAGGGAACAAGCAGCTCGCTCACATTAGGAACCGCCCCGAAAAATGCAGCAGGCTCTCCCTTGATATAGAGAAATATGAAGAGGCCTTTGTCCATGATGAGCTGCATGTCATCGATGATGCGGTAGAATTCCTCCTCTGTGAAGGGGACGAAGCCGAAATTGTCATTCCAGGCATCGTTATAAATATCGAGCATCTCTTTTTTCCGCACGTCGAGCGGCCGTTCGTTCCACTTCTCGATAGTGATTTCGTACCTCTTGATCACTTTTTCCGCAACACGGATAAGTTTGTCCTCCATGGGCCTGAACGGGGATACTTCCCATGAGCGTACTCTCTTGATCGGTTCAAATCCGTTCTTTTTAAGCAGGTCCTGATAGTAAGGTTTGTTGTAGTGGTAGTACATCACAGGGCGTGTATCGAATCCCTCAGTCAGTACGCCGGGCGTTGCATCGTTTACAGGGAGGTTCTGGGGCCCTCTGATGGATTCCATGCCCTGGGATTTGAGCCAGGAAGAAGCGGTGTCCAGGAGGGAACCTGCCACTTCCGGATCGTCAAGAGTTTCAAATTGGCCGAAAAACCCCACCCTGTCGTTCCAGTGACGGTTGTGATTGTCGTTGACGAACGCGTTGCACCTTCCTACTACCTTATTGCCCTTCATGGCAAGAAAGAAGCGCATCCGGGCGTGTTTGAATAAGAGATTGTCCGATTCAAAAAAACCCTTGATGCCTAAAAGTTTGAAGCCGAGATACTCGTAATCGAGAAGAGGGACGTACTTTTCGTCATTCTCGTAAAGTTTCCAGTGAAAATCGATAAACCGCTTCAGGAGTTGTTTGTCCTGTTTCGTTCTGTTTTCAAAAGAGATGACACTCAGGCCGCTGGCCTTTGATGAAAGTGAAGGTTCCTGTTTGGATGCCATTTTACGCTTTCCTTAAAGTGAATGCTCCATGATACAAAAACTTGACAATGGAGTCAACTCTTTTTTTCGATGAAACGTTTATGAGCGGTATTCCGGGGGAATTTCGTAATCACTGGATGGAAAAATGGATTTGACGATCGTTCTGGTGAATTTGCCGGCCAGATCGCGTTCCAGAAGGTTGGTAAGCACCGGATGGGTAAATTTCTCGCCTTTCGTATTGTAGAGAAGCTGGATCTGGGGTCTCACCTTGTCCAGAAAACTATTCTGAATGACCAGTCCGACTTCATGGGTATCCAGTTCCACAAGGGTTCCGGGAGGATAGATGCCGATGGCGTTGAAGAAATTTTCCAGCAGATCAGGATGATACTGTTTTCCGGACTGCTTCATCATGTCATCATACACATATTCAGGCCTGCCCGATTCGGTCTCTTCAGAATGTCTTCTCATGGTGTCATACGATTTGGCGATCGTGATCATCATGGTGATGAGATTCAGATCAGAGCTGTGCAGTCTCATGGGATAGCCGTAGAGATTGTAATAGATGTTGTGCTCGAATGCCACCATCGCGGGCAAAGGGCTCAATCCCTTGGTCGTCAACAGGATCTTGGCACTCAGAATGTTTGCCAGCGACTGCTGATAATGATCTTCCTCGCCGACCACTACCGTATCGCTCTTTTTAATTCTTTTCCCGTTGATGAGCTCTCCGATATTATGGAGAAGGGCTGCGGATGCAATCTCCTTCATGTAAATTTTGTTCACCCCGAGCAGCTCGCATTGCAGCATGGTCAGAACACACACGTTCATATTGTGAAGGAATTTGTCCTCATCCTGCAGTTTGATCGATGTAAGCATCATGAGAAGATTCTTGTTAAGAAAGAAGCTCTTGACAAGGCAGGTCATCAGATGGCTGAGAGAATCAGTATTGATGGGCTTATCGAGTTTCAGGTCCTCCACGGTCTGTTTTAAAAATTCGAGACTCTGACTGAAACTTTTTTTCGTGAAAAGACTGATGTCATCGATGCTTTTGCCTTCCTCTCCTTCCTGAAGAAGGATGTCTCCGAGTGAGATGTGAAGGATATTGGTAAGTTCA
>CAYXFJ010000165.1:0-6928 GCA_964464265.1 uncultured bacterium | reverse complement strand
TTTATTCGTACAGATAGTCTTCCAGATGTGGAAATAGCTCTTTTTACATCTTTGTCTAGTCTTGTAATCTCTTTGTTGGTCTTACTTATAGATGATATCAGGGTTTTCCTGGAAATTTTTCCAGCTTTGAATCTTCCTCTCTCTTTATCAAAGTCATTGATAACAGCCTGTTTCTCATCTTGCCTTGCTCTTATCATTTCTCCAACAGCATCCAGCTCTTTTATGAGCTTAGCAAAAGCAGATTCATCCATCTTTTTTGTCTCTGTCATGCTTTCACTCCTATCCAGTTCAGATTACTTGCCGGGTGTTTCTGCATATGCTCTGCCATGGACTCGATGTCGGTCAGAGACACATCTCTGCCTCCAAGGCCTGCCAGAAATCCATAAACCGGCAACCTGGACCCGAAAAGGGCTGACTTAATTTCTGTGAAAAATGGGCCTTCGTGACCGAAAGAGACCGCCCTGTCGATCACCGCCACTTTTTTCGCTTTCATAAGTACTTCCCTCACTTCTTCACCGGGGAAGGGTCTGAAATACCGGATTTTCAAAGCTCCGACCTGTATACCTTTTTCTCTCATTCTGTCAACTGCATCCTTTGTCGTACCTGCAATGGTCCCGTACACAACGAAAATAAGATCTGCATCCTCACACCTGTAAGCTTCTGTCAATCCGTATCGCCGACCGAATAAACGTCCGAATTCTTTCCCCGTTTCCGTGATTGCCTTTTTTGCATTTTCATGTGCTTTCTGAATCTTGTAAGAAAATTCATAATAATGCTCGGGAGAAGTCAGGGCACCAAAAGACCGGGGATCGGAGATATCGAGCTTGATTTTTGGTTTATAAGGCGGTAAAAAAGCGTCGATCATATCCTGATCATACATATCGACTACCTGAGAAGTGTGTGAGAGGAAAAAAGCATCCAGATTTACCATCGTGGGTAAAAGGATATCTTCCCGTTCTCCAATTTTATAGGACATCAGAATGGTGTCAAAAACCTCCTGATTATTCTCACAGTACATCTGCATCCACCCTGTATCTCTCTGAGCCACAGAATCCGTAACGTCCGCCCAGATAGACCATCCTGGAGCCATTGCCCGGTTGACATTAGCCAGCACAATCGGAAGCCTCCCGCGCGCTGCCCAGTGTAACATCTCGTGCATCAGTGCCAGACCCTGGGCTGATGTGGCTGTAAAGGTCCGTGCACCTGCTGCCTGGGCTCCGATGCAGGAAGCTGAATGCTCTGATTCCACCATCACAAAATCCGCTTTCAGAAGTCCATCCGCAACGATTTCAGAAAGAATTTCTACGATGGTGGTTTGCGGTGTAATAGGATATGCAGCTATCACATTGACACGGGCAGCGGTAGCTCCATAGGCAGCTGCAAAATTTCCGGTTATCACTTTTTTCACGTCAGGGCTCCTCTTACTTGCCTTCCTTTTCTGAAATGATCGCTTCAAATGGACATACCTCAATGCATATGCCACACCCTTTACAAAAATCGTAGTCCACTTCCGGAGGATCTGAAGGAAAAATGGCAGGCTCAGGGCAATATTTCCAGCACATCATACATCTTTTGCATTTTTCCTCAATGATTACAGGACGTATAGAGCGCCAGGAAGCTGTCTTATTGACACGCATGCTTCCCATGGATGCGGGCATAGGAGGCATATCTTTTTCGCCTCCTATTACGATCACCTCGTCCTTACTTTTTTTTCTGGGCATTTATACCTCCGTGTCACGCAATTTTTCATATGTCTCTTTTGCAGCAAGAGCATTATTCTCTTTATGGGTTGGTATCTTCTCCTGAATACAGGTCATTATGGATTCAATGGTTACCAGACCCGTTGCTCTGGAAAATGCTCCAAGGATGGGTGTATTGACGATCGGTGCTTCTTTTGTCCCCAGGTTGTACTTCAGAGCAATTGATGAACAATCTACCGTATAGATTTTTGCATTTTCAGTGTCTGGAAAATGAAAATCTTCGGCTTTTTTCTCAGTATTAATGATAATTTTACCGCCTGTTTTCAATCCTTCAGTAAGGGGTATCGCACCTATCAACGTAGGATCCAGGATAACGATAACATCAGGCTCATAGATGTAACAATGGATCCTGATCTCCTGATCGCTGATGCGTGTAAAAGCGGTCACAGGTGCTCCTCTTCTTTCCACGCCGAAAAACGGGAAAGCCTGTACTTCTTTACCCTCCCTGAACGCAGCCATAGCAAGTATATCCGAAGCTTTAACAGCTCCCTGTCCTCCACGTCCATGGAAACGAATTTCAACCATTGCATTCTCCCATAGGAGTCAAAATGATTTATAAAATATATTTTTAAATTATCAAAGAGTTCTCGAATTTGCAAGCAATTTCGACCTTGTCCATAAGTTGAGATACATTCAATAAAAACCCGTAAAGGCTGATTACTCTATCTCCATGGAAATATCAAGAGACCTGCTGGAATGTGTCAAAGCACCCACTGAAATCATATCCACGCCTGTTTCTGCGACTTGTCTGACATTTTCCAGTGTAACATTTCCTGAAGCCTCAAGTGGTATCTTTTCCCCCACTATCCGGACTGCTTTCCGCATGGCACTGAGGCTCATATTGTCCAGCATAATACGGTGGACAGGATACTGGATGGCAATTTTCAGTTCCGCCAGGTTTCTCACTTCTATTTCTATAAAAATATCCCGTTTCCCTGCAGATACACGGTCAAAACAACTCTCGATGGCACGCTGGATACTTCCGGAGGCAGTGACATGATTGTCTTTAATTAATATCATATCATACAGGCCATAACGGTGATTATACCCTCCTCCTTTTTGTACCGAATATTTTTCCAGATACCGCATACAGGGTGTTGTCTTCCGGGTGTCCATAATTTTTACACGTGTACCCCGTACGGATTTTACAAACCTGGCGGTTAATGTGGCGATTCCGGACATTCTTTGAATGAAATTCAGAGCGGTTCGTTCAGCAATTAAAATACCTGCAAGCGGCCCTGATACAGTTCCTAATATTTTCCCTGTTTTATGAGACTCCCCGTCTGAACAGAGCGCAGAAAAACTGATTCGTTTACTGACTGTATGAAAAACCCTTTCAGCAACGGGCAGCCCTGCTATGACGCCATCCGCTTTCAGTAAAAAACTGCCTCTGCCCTCTTTGCTACCGGGTACTGTATACATCGTGGTCAGGTCTCCTTCTATTCCCATGTCCTCATTCAGGGCTGCAATTATTAAAGGATCGACCTTTTTCCAGTCCAGTTTCCCGGTTTTATTCACACCCGTACCCTTTCCTGCATACTATTTCTCTGCCAGCCCTGCTTCAATCTCGTCAATTCTCTGTCTCGCAATTCTTCCAAGATCGGAGGTTACCCCTTCGCTTCTCACTATCTTTTCAAATAGTTTGCGCGCTTCTCCCTTTCTATCCAATTTTATAAATGCCTGTGCAGCTTCATAAAGTGCAGTGCTTGCCCAGGGTAATCGTGTTGATTTAAAGAAATGTTCCACCTTAAGGAATTCAAAAATAGATTGCTCAAAAAGTCCCATACTGAAGTAGCATTCTCCAATCCAGTATTGTATTTCAGCCTGCGTTTCCATATCAGCCTCGTCCTGTACTTCCCTGAACAGTTCTATTGCCCTGTTGTGCTCATTCAATTTTCTGTAAAAATTACCTATCTGAACCCTTTTTTGCAGAATATCATCCGCATATGGATACTCGTTTATATATCGTCTTGCCAGCACAATGGCAGGATCCCACATTCCGACCATATCATAGACTCTGAGCAGATACCTGATCGCCAGAGGTCTTATCTCTGTCCTTGAACTATCCTCTACGATCCGTTGAAAAGCTCTGAGTGCATTATCCAGCTGTTTTGACCTGAAATAATGGTCTCCCAGATTAAGGAGTACCTTGCTCTGAACAGGATGTCCCGAATAGGTAGTGACCATCTGAGTCAGAGTCTTGAGAGCTTCTTCCGTATTGTTCATGACCAGATATGTGCGTCCAATTTCCAGCTCCGCCTCCGGTCTGATATCCGTATCCTTGTATCTCTTGACGACCTCTTCGAAATCCTTAATCGCGAGATCAAAATCCTTGTTGTTGAAATAAGCCTTGCCTCTCTCAAAAATCAGTTCAGCCATCCATGTTTTGAAGTTATCTTCCTTTTTAAACTGATCGCTGAACTGTTTAACCGCAGCTTCAGTCTGGGCTATTTGTCCCTGGCGCAGAGTGGAAATGATAGCGCGTGAGGTCAAGAATGCTTTCCTGGAAGGAGAAGAGGTCATTTTAATAGCAGAGTTAAAGATCGTTACCGCTTCCGGATATTTCTCCATGCGAAATTTGAGCAGTCCAAGAGCTTCTGCTATTGAATCCTGTGGAACAAGCTCCAGTAAGCGTGTAAGATAATTCTCAGATCTTTCCCAGTTGCCCTGCTTTTCGGATATCGATGACAGACCGGTCAGGACCCGGATGGTATTCTCTCCTGAGGAATCCTCCGCACCCAGTATTAAAAAGGTTTTCCCTGCTCTTTTAAGATCTCCCTTTCCTGTATAAGCTTTTGCCAGACGTTCAAGATAACTCTTTCTGAACAAGGGATCCCGTTCGTTTAAACCAAGCTCCGCTGTCCAGGTTTTCAAGCTGTCGATCTGTAGAGCTGTCACAAATACATTGCATGCTTCCTCATACCTGCCTTCCTTCAGATATAGATCACCGAGCCGTACTGAGACAGTATCACTCCAGGGAGAAAAGAACGGCGGCGGGTTAAGGGATTCGAAGATTTGTATGGATCTATTATAATCCCCCATGTTTATAGCAATGATGGCCTTCATACAGCCAGCCGGAATCCTGTATAGATCCTCCGGATAATATTCCTGATAAAGATCCAGCAGTGAATCTGCTTTTTCAAACTGATTCTTCTTAAATTCATGCCTTGCAAGAGCAAAGAGAGCCCGTTCCCTGTAGCGGCTGTCCGGATACTCGTGAACGATCCGGGCCAGGAGAAACGCTGCCGAATCCGGATTCGACTTCATCATCTGTAATCCATGCATATAAAACAGTTGATCCCTCAAAGGACCGGGAGCAGTTGAGTAGCGGTTCTTAAGCGTAAATGCGGCATCGTCTTCATTTTTTTTCAAAAGAAGCAGCCCGAGCCTTTCATTGGCGATCGGTAATAATACGCTGCCCGGGTGATTTGCCAGGAGTTCTTCAAGAAGTTGTTGCTCATTTTCCATGTGCAGTGGATGATGATTTTTTTCATAGAGACAACGATGTGCCTCAGCCATATAAAACAGAACGGAATCCTGTCTGTCTGTCCGGCCGCTTTTTCTGTACCGTTCAAAATAGACAAGAGCCGTTTCGTACTGTTTTAAATGAATGAATGAGGTGACACCGAGCCTGAAAATCAGATCTGGCGAGGGATTCTGACTGATATCCTGTAAAAGCAAGGTGAACCTGGCAAGTTCATCTCCGTACGACGCGACATAAAAATTTTCAACATTCCTGATCCTGTTATCGGCGGAATCAGCCCATACGGTCTCGGGAAAGTGCAGGAGTTTTCTGTAAGCGTTTAAGGCCGCACCTGTCCTGTTCATTTTTTCAAGGGCTTTTCCATAAAGAAAGTATCCTTCAGGAACCGAGAAATCAGAGACCTTGTACTGAACCAGTTTTCGCAGAATAGGCAGGGCTTCCTCAGGCATGTCCAGATCATGCACCAACAGTCTCGAAGCCTGAACCATGGCAGCATTTCTGAGAGGATCGGAATCGAAACGGCTGAAATAATCCCTGTAAAGCTCTACAGCTCTTTCCGGGTTGGAATGACTTTCACAGAACCGCGCCAGTTTCCAGATAGCCTTCTTGAATACTGATTCTTCCGGTGTACCCTGTAAAATGGATTCATACAAAAAAGCCGCCTCATCGTCCCGATTCAATCCCTGAAGGCAATCCGCTTTGAGGATAAACAGAGAATGGAGACGATGGGTATCTTCACATTTCCCCTGAGCTCTCTCGATAGCATCCAGTGCAGCTCTAAGATCACCTGATCGCACTTCCAGTTTTGCCATTACTTCATAGGCAGTGCATAAATCTGCATCTGAAATGGACATGGAAACAGCCTGAAGCAACGCCTCTCTGGCCCTGGTGATCTCTCCCTGACGAAGGTAGCTGCGGCCCAGTGAGAGTGAGGCAAGCCCAGAAACGGCAGAATCCTTGCTCCGGACTGCTTTCAGGTAAGAAGTTTCAGCATCCTGCAGGCGTCCCATTTCTTCATAAATAATACCTGACTGATAGGCTGCATTTCCCGCATCTTTTTCGGTAATAGGATGAGTTTCAAGTGTCTTCAGTATGACAAGTGCTTTTTCGTATTCACCGTTTCGTGTATGTAAATCAGCCAGTGCGAATTGCGCCATCGCTCTGTAATTGCCTGGCGGTGCTTTCTCAATCAGATAACGGAAAGCATTTTCTGCAGTCTTCAATTCCCCCAGCTGCACAGAGAGCATACCACCTCTGTAAAGGCTTAAGAGTACAATGTCACTTTCCGGATAAAACTGGGGGATCCGCAGATAAGAAGCCCGGGCATCCTCCAGTAAAACACGTTTTTCAAAACACTCAGCTATACGGAACTGGGCCTGATCCAGCATAGCAGCATTCGGATATCTCAGTATCAAATGGAGATAGGATTTTTGCGCAGCCTCATAATTCCCCATGCCAGTCTCGCATTCTCCGACCAGGTAAAGTGCATCGACCGCCTTAGGACTTGAGGGATAATCGCTCACAAAGCTTTCAAACTGCATCCTCGCAAGTTCGTATAGTCCCTCATTATATAGCCTCTCACCATATGCAAAATCCGTTTTTTCCTGAGATTCCTGTGCCATACAGTTGCCGATGAGAAGAATCAGGAAGACGGATGAAATCATCCATTTCTTATCATGAATAC
>CAYXFJ010000164.1:0-6984 GCA_964464265.1 uncultured bacterium | reverse complement strand
CTGTCCACCACAGATAACCATAGTTGTAGTTTTTCCATGAGCCCCATTCTCTGTTCTCCCAGTTCGTGAACGGGGTTGTCGTTAACTCGACCCATTCCTGCGGAACGATCTGCATATCGTTCATCCTGCCATGGTTCAGGTACAGATACCCCAGTGCGGCCATATCGCGCAGGGTAAAATACATATCGCTTCCGCCGAAGTAGTACCCCTGAGGATCCTGCCGCCAGTCGTCGATCGTTATGCCCATGGGGTCTGTCAGATACTCGCGGGCAAATTGCAGAGTGCTCATCCCTGTGGTTTTGGTGATGATACCGGAAAGCAGGTGCGTTTCGAATGTGTTGTAGGCCATGCGCTCGCCCGGACTGAAAATAAGCGGGTACTCGATCGTGCTTTTAATCCAGTTGGCTGAATTTTCGAGTTCCCTGAATAGACGATAATTATCCGTTGACTCGCCTGGTATGCCCATATGCATGGTCAGCAGATGCCGGATGGTGATGTCGAATTTCCTTTCATCCATGCCGTCATAGACATATTCCGGGAAATAGCTGAGCATCCTGCATCCCAGACTGTCAATAAATCCGTTCTGCAGGGCCAGGCCAACCATGGCAGACAGGAAGCTCTTGGAAACGGACATGACATTATGCGGGGTAAAGATACCGAAATTGTTGTAATACCGCTCCCCTACGATCACTCCGTTCCGGATGACCATCAGGCCGTCCACGAATCCGAGCTCAGCGGCTTTTGCAAAAGCGGATTCGAGACCACCGGAATCCATACCCTGGGATTCAGGCTCAACCGAGCTCCATGTGAAGAAATCGAATTCACTTTTATACGGATCTTTTTCGCAGCCCGGGAAAAAGGCCGCAAGAGCGAATAAGAAGCAAAAAATGCGGGTTTTCATAAAACAGGCTCTATGGTTCACCCGCATCCTCCTCCATGCCCGTGCTGACTGCAGCCTGTTTCAGGTGTAAGCTCCACGAGCCCTTTCTTCAGAAACGCGTTTATGTTCTCGCGGACCGTACCGCCCGCAGACTGATAAACCCGTATCCCCGAAGCATTGAAACCCTCGATCGCCCGCCTGCCTATGCCGCCCACGATCACCGCTTCCACAGCCTCCCCCTGTAAAACGGCTATGGGATGGCACTGTCCGGGTGCATGCTCCTGATTTGGATTCGATAGCGCTTTCGTCTCCCCCTTTTCCGTGTCATGGACAATAAAATATCCGGCGGATCCGAAATGACCGTGGACATTGCTGTCAAACCCTCTGTTTTCCTGGACAGGGATGCATACTTTCATGTGGTTCTCCTCTAATTTATTTTTAAAAAACTTTTCAATCTCGTGGAGAAAATTGATATTTTTCCGTATAATAGTTAAAGATAACACCGATATCTCTCTTAGTCAACCGTTTTACTAAAAAAAGGAAATCTATCTTTCCTGTGTTACAGGTTTGTGTCACCAGTTCGCAGAGGGAGGTCGTCATGAAAAACATAGTTCACCAATGCCCAGCAAGAATCACGTCCATCTTTATAATGTTCATTGTTCTTTTTCATTACGAATGTTCCAGACATGAAAGGATCTCACTCACGCCCTTTAAGGCCGGCATGAACGCGCAAAAACTCCCCATCGAAAATGACAGAAATTCTCTGGATGTAATGAGGGATAACGCAGACAGCAGGGAAAAACCGAGAGACCTGAAAATCGATCTCAATGCTGTCGTTAAAAAGACAGCGCGCCTTCTCGAAGAGAAATACGTTTTTCCGGAGGCCGGCAAGAAATGCGGACAGGTTCTTGAAAAGCGGCTGAATGCAGGCGCTTACAGAGATATCAGGGACCTGAAGGCACTGGCAGAAGCCCTGACAAAGGACATACTGAACGAGACAAAGGACAAACACAACAGACTCCGCGTCATCGAATCTTCGGACATGGGAGAGAAGACAGACAGCCCATTTCACCAGCCTCTCCGGCTATACAGACTCATGCAGAGCGAGCATTACGGTTTTTTTGGACTCCAGTGGTTCAAGGGAAATATCGGGTATCTCGATTTCCGCCGTTTTTCAGCTCTTTCCTGCGGAAAGGAAATGATGGACAGTGCCATGCGTTTTCTTAGAGACACCTATGCGGTCATCATAGATCTGAGGGAAAATCAGGGCGGATCAGGAGACATGATACAGTATCTTTCGAGCTATTTTTTCAGCCATCCCACAGAACTCGTCGGACTTTACAGCCGCACGGAAAATCTGACCATCGAGTCCTGGACTTTCGAGAAAACCGGCGGCAGGCACATGACCGATGTCCCGCTGTTCATTCTGACCGGTCCGAATGCCTTTTCCGCTGCTGAAACATTTGCTTTTGACATGAAGACCCGGAAAAGGGCAGTCCTTGTCGGAGAACCGACAGCGGGTGGCGCCCATGATGTGGAATTGTTCAATATCAACGAGCACCTGGAAATATACATCTCCACAGGCAGGGCTGTCAGCCCTGTGACGGGCGGGAACTGGGAAGGGAAAGGCGTTCTTCCGGATGTGGCCGTGCCCGCAGGAGCTGCTCTGGATACTGCTCTCGTTCTTGCAGGAAAAGCGGCTGAATCCTATGGGGAAATAAAGGAACAGGCACTCAAAATGGATGCGGATAGCCTGCAGGCAGATCTCGTGAGAGCAGAGGAACTTTTCCGCATGGAAAAGGACGAAGAAGCAGAGAAAGTGCTGGACCATTTCTTCCGGACAGGAGAACGTCTGGATTTCATCAACACATTCCTGATCAATGTGCTTGCCATGGGGTATTTTTCACCGATGAACGATAAAATGCTGATAACTATACTGAAGAAAAACATCGGATATCATCCGGATTCATCGGAAGCATACGAGATCCTGGCATACGCTTATGACAAACTGGGGAAAATGGATCTGGCTGAACAATTCTATCAAAGGGCCCTGGAGATGAACCCTCTGAACGGGTATGCGAAGGCAAGGTTAAAACAAATGTGAAGAGTAAGTACAGGTTCATGCATTTTGCTTGATTTTTCATGAAGAAATCACTATAGCTTAAAGAATCATCCGGAAGTGCAGAGTCCTTTCAGGAAAAAGTCCGGGGACCTATAGGCTTCCCTTCATAAAAAGGGCATATCCTGATAGGACATGGATCTCCTGGCCGGTTCGAGCGCCCAGATCATGAATTAATGTCTGGTAAAAAATAAAGAATGGCATTTCCGGAAAATTCCCGGTCTCAGGACCGGGAATAAGATGAAAATATGAAGGAGCCTTCAAAGACATAAGGCACGCCCGGATATGGATTTTCCAGACGGGACTTCAGGATCTGTTTGTACTTTCGCTAATAAATTTCACTCCCGTTTCATAGCCTCTTTCCTCTTCTCCAGAGGCATGAGCTCGACGGCATATCTCAGCGCGGTTCGCGGCATGCGTATTCTGTTTCTGACCACATAATCGAACACTTCTTTCTCGTGCACACGGCTTGCCTCTTTTAGCATCCAGCCGTATCCCTTTTGAACCATATCATCCGGATCTGTGAGCAGGCTGTCCGCGATCTCAAACACCTCTCTTAAATATTTCCCGCGCCTCGCGGGCAGAATGAGCGATACTGCGGAAGCCCGTTTCATCCAGCGGTTTTCTGAAGCTGTCCAGCTCTTGATCTCCTTTATCGAATCAGGATATTTTTCCAGGAAATCCCCGATGGTATGATTGCAGAATCCGTCGCACTTCGCCCAGTTGTTGATATACCTGTCTATCCATTTTTTGAAAATAACCAGATCCTTATGCTCGAATTTGTCCGCCAGTTTCGGAAGCCACACGATAGCTACACCTGCTTCCTCCATATAATCGGACCTGAAAAGATCCTCACAGAGTTGAAAAATTTCCTGTTTATCAAGCTTTTTGACCTCTTTCCAGTGGCTGCTTGCGATCTTCCTTAAAGGTCCGGTTTTAAGGCCGTAACACCTGATTTCCTCCTTGAAAAATCGCAGCGAGGCCTGTCTGTCGGCCTCGTTCGCCTGAGATTTGAGATCTGAACACAATTTTTTCAGTATGGGGTGCATGGCTTCCTTCATGAAAGAAATAGTATTATGTTTTATGACAATACTACCGTAACGCCAGGGTGCAGTGCGTTCTTACTTTATAGTCACATTCCTGAACATAAAGAACGCTGCACCGCCAAGACATAAACTCGCCCACAGGTAATCCCAGGAGAGCTTTTCCTTCATATAAAAAACGCAGAACAGGGCGAAAACACTCATGGTGATAATTTCCTGAATAACTTTGAGTTGCGGGAGGCTATAAAACGTGAATCCGATCCGGTTGGCCGGAACCTGAAAGCAGTATTCGAAAAAAGCCACACCCCAGCTGATCAGGATCACGAAAAAAAGCGGTATGGCCCGCATGTTTTTCAAATGCCCGTACCAGGCGTAGGTCATGAACAGGTTGGATATCAGTAATAAACCAATTGGAAACAGACGCATAAAAAACAATCCTCCTTATTTAACAATTAAAATATTTACTGGCAGGAGTGATCGCATTTCTCGTCCTCATATAAAGCTCTGTGCCAGACTTACCCATAAAAAAAACCCCGCCGGATATTTCAACGGGGTCAACATTAAATCGCAAACCATTAGACCACGTGGCCTTTTTGCTCCGGCGGTAGGACTCGAACCTACAACCTAGTGGTTAACAGCCACCCGCTCTGCCAATTGAGCTACGCCGGAATTTAAGCAAAGATAAAATATAAGAAATTATCGGATAATGTCAAGAAATTTCTGGGAAGGTTCTGGAAAGGTTTTGCACAGGCATCTTGACTAGTCTTCAAGAGTGACTTTTCGTAGGATCGAACAAGAAGGATAAAACGAACGATCATCTGGTTTTTTGAGAAATGCATTTCAACCTCTTTGGCTGTTCTTGCCTCCATTGAGAATTCATTAAAAATTTTCATAATTCCTGTTTGAAATGGTAAAAATCAATATTATATTTCTAAAGCAATCATTTCTTCAGCATTTAAGTATCTTTTCCTCCTGTAACAAAAAAAGTTGGGACAAAATTAATACAGCTGATTTGTCTTTCCGGTATACATGGATTTACGTTTGCAGTCCAGTTTCCAACAAGTGTCTGAACATGCAATTAGCGTCGGGCATCCTAGAAAAGTTGCCTTCATATGGCAGCCTTGACCGATATCTCATGTGAACCTGTTGATTTAACAAAAGTTTTATATCTTCCGGAAGCGGCATCATTCGCTCATATTTCTTCAGGTCTCCCTGCCCTCGATTACCGGCTTGCCGCATCCGATCCGGTGCAAAGGTCCTTTTCATCTCTATCGCGCGAAAGGAGAAAATCCAATGCGTACGCAACCACTTTTGACAATTGTGCTTTCAGGTATTCTGTGTATCGGAAATATACAGGTGCAGGCTCAGTGGGTACAGACCAACGGACCCTACGGGGGCAAAGTTCAAGCCTTTGTCGTCAACGGCACGAATCTCTTTGCCGGAACATGGTGTGGTATCTTTCTCTCGACAAATAACGGCACAAGCTGGAATCCAGTGATTACAGGACTCAATAACTGGAATGCACAGGCGTTGATATTCAGCGGCACGAATCTCTTTGCTGGGATGAACTACGGCAGTGTTTTTCTCTCAACCAATAACGGTGCCAGCTGGTCGGACGCCAGCACAGGTCTGACAAGCACCGATGTCCAGGCACTGGCCGTCATCGGCACAAATTTGTTTGCCGGGACGAACGGCGGTGTATTCCTTTCTTCGGACAACGGGACAAGCTGGAATGCAGTTAATACAGGCTTAACCCACATGTATATTAAAACATTAATATCCAGCGGTACGGACCTCTTCGCGGGAACATCCGGCGGCGGCGTCTTTCTCTCAACAAACAACGGCACAGGCTGGACGGAAGTCAATACAGGTTTATCGTACAAGGGTGTCAACGCGCTGGCCAAGAGCGGCACAAATCTCTTTGCCGGGACCGGCAAGGGGGTTTTTCTTTCGACAGATAACGGCACAAGCTGGACGGAAGCCAATACAGGCTTGACAAGTAAGTATGTCTTTACCCTCGCTGTCAGCGGCACAAATCTGTTTGCCGGGACGGACGGCGGCGTCTTCCTCTCGACAGACAACGGTACAGGCTGGAATGCGGTCAACGCGGGCTTAACGGATCCGGCAGTCCTATCCTTTGCTGTCGATGGCACAAATCTATTTGCAGGAACAGTAGGCGGCGGCGTATTTCTCTCCTCAGATAATGGCACAAACTGGAATGAGGTCAATGCAGGATTAATCGGGCTGGTCATTCCTGCATTGGTTTCTAACGGAACGAATGTCTTTGCCGGGGCCTATGACGGAGGTGTTTTTCTTTCAACGGATAACGGCTTGAACTGGACAGGAGTCAACACAGGATTGACCAACAGGAACGTCCAGGCGCTGGCCATAAGCGGAACGAATCTCTTTGCGGGAACAGACGGAGCAGGTGTCTTTCTTTCGACGAACGATGGTACGGACTGGAATGAGGCAAACACAGGTTTAACAGAAAAAGAGATCAGGACATTGGCTATCGACGGCTCGACTCTCCTTGCAGGAACTTATAGCAAAAATGTCTTTCTTTCGACAGACAACGGCACAAACTGGAATGCGGTCAACACAGGATTACCTGACAAGGAAATCAGGGCATTGGCCGTCAGCGGAGAGAACCTCTTTACCGGCACTTACGGCGGCGGCATCTTCCTTTCGACAGATAATGGCACGGGCTGGAATGAGGTCAATACGGGCTTGACCAGATTGTATATCACGTCACTGTCAGTCAGCGGTGAGAATCTCTTTGCAGGGACAGACGGCTCAGGTGTCTTCCTGTCGACAAATAACGGCACAAGCTGGACCGCAGTGAACGAGGGATTAACCGATTGGAGTATCTGGTCCATGGCTGTGAGCGGCTCGAATATCTTTGTAGGAACATACAACTGTGTTTTCCATTCCAGCAACGCCGG
>CAYXFJ010000163.1:0-7020 GCA_964464265.1 uncultured bacterium | reverse complement strand
CCAGCTTGTTTACCAGGTTGGATCCAATGAAGCCGGCTCCTCCGGTAACCAGTATTCTTGTGTTCTTAAAACGCATAGCTTTGCCCCTTTTAATTTAAACCCAAATGATGCTCGTATAATGTTTCATTCAATGCGCATCCTTCATGGTCATTACAAAAGGAATCGTTTTTATCAGTATTTTGAGATCCAGCCTCAGATTCCAGTGATCCACGTACCACAGGTCATACAGGATCGCTTCTTCGTAATTCTTTACCGAAGCCCTGAGATTCAGCTTGGACCATCCTGTCAATCCTGGTTTTACATCCAGCCTCCTTCTGTACCAGTCTTTGTAGAGATCCACTTCATATGTCGGATGCGGTCTGGGACCTATAAAACTCATCTCTCCCCTGATGATGTTGAAGAGCTGCGGCAGTTCATCAAGACTGGTTGCCCTGAGAAAACTCCCCGCAGCGGTTACTTTTTTCTCGATGTATTCAATATGTGAATTCATCAGCATAACCTGATCATCGGTCATTTTGCTGTTCTTTAGAAGCTGCTGGATATACTCCTTGTGACTGTCATCAAATGGTTTCTGTACCATGGTCCGGAATTTAATGATCTGAAAAAGTTTCCCTCTGTGCCCTATTCTCTCCTGACGAAAAAATACAGGCCCTTTTGAAGTGCATTTTACTGCCAGGGCAATGACGAGAAAAACGGGTAATCCGGCTATGAGTACAATCAAACCCATAACCAGATCCATCCCGCGTTTTAAGGACAGACGTACGGACTTCGATACACGCTCCCGGACTGCTTTATCGAAAAGCGAATGAGGCGGGATGATCATCTCCTGTGCTGTTGTATCCCTGTATCCTTTCATGCGAACCTGTAACCCAATCCGTGAATGGTTTGAATGTACGGCAGATGATCCCTGCTTATGCCCAGTTTTTCTCTGAGGCGTTTCACATGGACATCCACTGTCCTGTCTGTGACATACACATTTTCTCCCCACACCAGATTCAGGATCTCTTCCCTTGTGAAAACATAGTTTCTCCTGGATGCAAGGAGATAGAGCAATTTAAACTGTGTGTAGGTGAGATCTATTACACGGTCTCCTTTCAGCACAGCATGTGAACTAAGGTTAATTTCAATGTCTTTGACCACCAATTTTTTGGGCGCTTCATCCACCAGTTCGATTCTGCGTATGATGGCAATCACTTTTGCAACGAGTTCATCGAGCTCCTGAGGCCTGTAGAGACAATCGTCGGCTCCCTCTTCCAGTGCCTGGATGCGCTCCTCCGGATTGTTATTTTTTGAGATCAATATCAGACCGGTTTTACGGCAATTCTCCTGAATAACACGGGCAACTTCCCCGATCGCCCCATCTGTCAGATCCCAGTCAACGATTACTGCGTGGGGGCTCCTGAGTTTCAGAAGATCCAATCCTTTTGCAGGATCATCGGTGCGCAGCACTTCGAAATTAGCCTTTCGAAAAGCCTTTTCTATATCAATGCTTTGCGCATCGGCAATCAAAAGGAGGACTCTTTTGCTCTCCATAATATCCGAGCTCCATTTTTATCATGGTCAAAAAGTGACACAGATTCAGGCGAAACAAGGCAACATCCATACCACTAAAACCATGGAATCTTATTAATATTTGTTTATTATAGCCTTAAAGGATAACAATCAAAGGAGATACGTGTGAATTTTAAGCGGTTTCCGGTAAATCTTGCCCTGCGGGGAAACGATCTTTTAACAAATCTGTCACGGTTGTGTCAATAAAATCATATTTTCTAATTAATTGATTTTTTATTACTTATACAGTACTCTCTTAAGGTATGTGAAGAACCTGTTATGTTTATAACAATACGGAAATAATTTCCTTCATCGACCGGGTATATTTTTCATTATCTTAACATATTAGAGGATGGTGTAAAGGCAGATGTTAGAATTCAGCGCAGAGATCAGTTCAAGGCAAAAAAAAACCGGCTTTAAAAGCCGGTTGAAAAAATGGATCATCTACAGGATCAGGACAGCAGGGTTTTTAATAGAAAGTATCCGTAAATTACGGGTCCTGACAGTATCTCGCTGTCGAACCGGTCAAGCACACCTCCATGTCCGGGCAAGAGACCGGAAGAGTCCTTGATGCCTGCATCCCTCTTGAAAAGAGATTCAACCAGATCGCTTATCTGACCCAGCGTTCCCACGATCAGTCCTACTATCAGGGCATCCGAAAGTGCGAGAAAACGGAGAAAAAACATGCGGAGTGCAATGGCTGTCACCATGGCGGACACCAGCCCGGCAATCGCCCCTTCCCATGTTTTGTTGGGACTTACTCTTTTAAAAAGCTTGCGCTTCCCGCAGGCCTTCCCCAATAAAAAGGCACCGGTATCGCATATCCAGATCATGATAAAAATCGAAAGAACGAGCAGTGCGCCCTGCCTGCTGTCAAGAGACAGCGCTTTTGCATTCCTCAGGAGAGTGAATGAGTGAAGAAGAGAAACATACAGAACACCGAACAGGGTCACGGATATGGAAAGAAGCGGATTGTCCTTCCGCCTGAATAATCCGTATATGAGCATGAGAATAAGAGCAGATACCAGGATCACGTCAAGATGATTTCCCTGGAAGAAATACACATCACATCCGATAGCTAAGAGAAAGAATTCTCCGGCAAATCTTGCAGGATGGGTTCCTTTGATGGATGCCATGTCATAAAGCTCCCAGAGTGCAAGGGCTGTAATTGCACACATCAATATGAAAAATGGGAATCCTCCCAGAAGGAGAATAATAACGAACAGAGGAATGGCAATGCCTGCCACACCGATCCGCTTTATCATTTCACCTGCCATAGCCCTCACTCGATAAGCTGTATCTGAATGCTTCTGGAGGCATTTTCACCGGATGCATTGTCCCTGACCTGAAGCTTCAAAATTGCGGACCCGACAGGGAGTTTATTCATGTCCAGAGAGAGATATTCTCTTGAAGTGGAAACCTGCCCTGTCTGCTGGAAAGTCGATGAAAATCCCATCTTCTTGTCCCCTGAGAACAGCCTTCCCAGGGAACCCACAGTTCTGGAAAGAAAACTTCGCTGATATTCCAGCATTTCTACATTGTAGGTGATGGAGTAATCGGTTCTTCCCTGTCCACCGAATTTTAAATTATAGATCTCATAATAAACGTAAACGGGATTTTTCTTTCGTATGACAGTATAAGGATAGGGCAAGACCTTGAGGCCATGCTTGATGAATTCACCCTCAGAGGTATCGTGGGCAACCTGCATGGAGAGCTGAATATCACTCAGCATCAGGTTATCGCCTGTGAAATCCAGCGTCTCGAAAATGTTCTTGTACTCTCCTTTTGCAGAACCGGTGGTATTCTCAATTTTCAAAGCGAGCATGTGTCTGCCCCGGGGAATGGACACTCTTTCCTGACTGAGGAGAAGACGGTTCTGTATCTCAGCCTGACCGGCAGCCTGGGCCTTCTTGGTTCTGGATTCCCGGAGCACTTCAAAATAATTCGAATCCTCGATCACGATAGTATACAGGAGGTCAGTCACCATACCATCAGAAACAGGTATGAAATTCAGCCTGCTCTCGGGTACTCCCATATAGATCTCTAATCCCACACGTTCATTCGATTCGCGGAACTGTGCGATATTGTAAACGAAAGGAAGATAGCCACCCGTTGGCTTGTAATTGAAAACCTCGGCAGGAGCTTCCTTGTAGGTTTCCATACGGTTTGCATGAAAATCCGCCATAACACTCTGGTTTATCGTTCCGGGACCCAGGGCAAACTTCGCGTACGCCTCAGTGAATGATGCACGGTCGAAATACAATTGCTGTATGACGGAATTGCGGTAGGCACTGCCTGTTCCGGCGGCTGCAGCTTCACTGAGATCCCGGACCTCCCTGAACGAATGCCCTTTTTTCACGAAATCGAATGTCAGCCCTTTCATGACGCTCTGCTCATAAGACCAGGATTCGTTTTCGTAAATCTGCTCTCCATAAACCGGGGAAGCGAATTTGGCATCCGGCTCCCCGTATTTTACATATACTTTCCCGCGGTCATCGTAGTAAGGAGGGATGATATCCGGATAATTTTCCATCGCCATCCTGACCCTGTGAAAATGTTCCACGAAACGTTCATTCGCCTCGGTTGTCGGTGTGGGATCCCTTCGTTTCCAGAATTTCCGGATAAACACTCCCTTTTCTTCCAGAGGAAGGGATCCGTAAGTAACGGATTCATCACGAGTCATCAGGGGTTTCAATTCAATATAAATATCCTGAAAAATTTTTTCATCGGTGATCTTCATCAGACTTTCGTAATAGAGACTAACCGCTTTATCTTCCCTTTCTGTCTCCATGTAGATCTGCGAGAGCCGGAGCATGGCTTTAGCTGTAGAACGGTTGGCTTCTATCAATGCGCCGAAGGTCTTTTCCGCTCTGTCCCAATCCTTCAGATTCAGGAATGCCATGCCGGTCATGAAATCCGCATCCTTGTACAGGGGATCTTTCTTTCTCAGGGTTTCGAGGGTACTGACAGCCTGCCGGTAGCTGTCCTCCCCTCCTTTTGCGATAAAATTGACTCCCATGTTGTAAAGAGGATCCAGATACTCCGGATTTAACTCCAGTGCCCTTTTGAACTGTTTCTCTGCCAGGGAATAATTGTCTACCTTGAATAACTTCTTGATTTTCTCGATTGGAATGAAAATACTCTCGCCCTTGCCATGCAACGCCAGTCCCAGTCCATTGTGCGCCTCGGCAGACAGTTCGTCAAGAGCAACTGCTTTCTCGAATTCGGTCTGGGCTTTTCCCCATTCCTCCGATTCAAGAAACAGATTTCCGAGTTTGATATGCAGTGCCGCACTGTCAGGATGCAGGGTTATCCTATTCTTCAGGTCTTCCATCCTCCCCTGCCTGTCTTCATCCTGCACAGCATAACGGGCCGTTCCTGGGGCAGCAGAAGAATTCCATACGCAAACCGAAAGGAAAAAGATCAATGCGGTCTTCCCGAACATCCATTATCCTCTCTGGACCCTCAAAAAACAGTTCTTATTAAAAAAGGATCCCCACAAAGATCTGGGAGACCCTGTTCTTCGCGTCACCGAACCCGCTTTCCTTGTTGATCTTATTCAACCCGTAGCTGTACCTTGCCTCGATATAAACACTCTTGCCGACTAAAGAAAATTCGAGACCCGCACCGCCCACGGCAGCCAGATCCTGTTTGTTCAGATGCTCTTTAATGTCCACATCCCCGGCTTTGGCAGATAACAGGTAGTTGAATTCAGGTCCTCCGAAAATATAGGGATGGATCATCAGCGGCAAAAACTTCTTTTTCACGAGTATGGGAACAGAGATATAATTCAGATTTGTCTCATCACCCTCAAATACGGCGCCTCTGGGTGAATAGAGGGCTTCTATCTGAAAAGAAATAATGAGCAGGTTGAACTCAAGAGCAACCCCGCCCGTAATCGCTTCTCTGGCCTTAAAATCATCAAAATCATCGCCGGCTAGATTTGCCATGCTGTACCCGGCCTTGAGGCCTGTCCGGAATCCCAGCTGTCCATAGACCGTAGAGAAAGCGATCAGGATCAGAATCGTCACAAACAGAATGCGTTTCATAAAGGTTTCCTCCCACATGTGGTTGTCATTTTCTATTTTACGTGTTGAATTGAACAAAGTTTGAAGGTACGGAAAGTCAGGCGCCGGTCAGCCGGTCCATCTTTCTTCATCTGCATTGGTCAGAAATATCCCTTTATCTCCTTCCACAGAACAGCGAGTCACACATATACCGCACCCGATGCACAATTCCTCGTCAACGTAGGGCAAAAGAACCTGCTGTATCCTGCCGTCGATCGTGGTAAGGGTCTCCTCTCTGAGCTTGATCGCTTTCTCCGGCAGAGGGCAGTGCTCCTCGCAAACGAGACAGTTTTCTCCGTAATACCAGGGAATGCACCGCGTCTTGTCAAAATGGGAAGTCCCCATTTTAATGTTCTGCTTCTCTTCAAGTTCCAGCGGATGTATGGCCCCTGTAGGACAGACCTGCCCGCAGAGATTGCAGTTATATTCGCAGTATCCTGCTTTGGCATAGAGATGGGGTGTCCATATTCCGGACCAGCCGCTTTCGAGAGCCGAGTGCTGAAGACCGGCTCCTGCTGTCGAACAGATACGCACACATTCACCGCATCTGACGCATCTGTCCATAAATTCCGGTTCAGGCAGGGAACCGGGCGGCCGCACGACTTTTCCCTGGTTTTCGGGATCCCTGAATCCTGCCTGGAGCATACCCAGGGTCAGAAATCCGGCAGCACCGGCATGGAGCAGGCGCCTTCTGCCGTAATCCAGACGGGAAGCATCGGGCTTTTTTACGAAGCCGAACCGTATCGCACCCTCCGGACAGATCTCCTGGCAATCCATACAGTCAATGCATTCGAAATTATTGGTATTGACAAAATCCTTTGAGATGGCATCCATCCTGCAGTTCTTCCGGCAAAGGCCGCATGACGTGCATGCATCACTTACTTTCCGGTGATAAATCCTCCATTTCGAAAAAAGCCCGTACAGAGCTCCCAGGGGGCAGAGATTCCTGCACCAGTAACGCCTGTGCACCAGCCCCAATCCGAGAATCAGAATAAAAATGAGAGATATGAGGATACTGCCCTGAAATGTCATCAGGCGTATGGGGAGCAAAAATCCTGTCAGCCATTCATGGAATCCGTAAAGAGCATCTTCCATCACACCCAGAGATAAAAGGAATCCGATCCAGCCATCCGTGAAAAAGGAGAATACGGGGTAGATGAAGACAGCTGAAGTTCGTGTAGCCAGCGCTATAGGATCCATGAAACCGGCAAGCTGGACTGAAAAAATGGAAGTCAAAAGTATAATGACCAGCAGTGAAAATTTTGGCCAAAAAAGGGACGTGTGTTTTTTCGAGACGGATCTGGATTTTAAGAGCCAGTCTGATCCGTCGATCATGGTGCCAAGGGGGCAAATCCATCCGCAGAAGAAACGGCCCAGCGCGACCGTGAGGAGCGCGACGACC
>CAYXFJ010000162.1:0-7099 GCA_964464265.1 uncultured bacterium | reverse complement strand
GAAGTGGCAGGGTCGAAACCGGGATTCCGCAGACAGTGCTTCCCCGCTGGCAGGCAGGCAGGAGGCAAAATAACACAAGCATATAGCCAAGTTAAAACCCGCAGGAATCAGACGCAGGATTCCAGTAGAAAGGAGGAATGCATGTTGAAAATGACCGTGCGATTCATGTGGGTTCTGGCGGCTTTTTCTCTGAACGCCCAGGCTGCTGTGTTCCGGGTTCCGGATCCCTATGCCACGATACCGGAAGCCATTGAAGCTGCCGGAATCGGGGATACGGTTCTGGTAGCGAGGGGGACATACCCGTATGACAGTTTGCTTGTGAATAAGCCGGTGATGATCGCATCTGCTTATATCTACAGCCAAGACGAAGTGGATATCGATCAAACCATTATCCAGGCCACTTCGTCCGCCGGTACCCAGTGGTTCCGGCTTGAAGTATCGGGTTCGGCCGCAAAAGGGCTGTGTATCAACGGCAACAACGAACACTCCATGGTCATCTCCTGCCCTTATGCGGAAATCTCCCATTGCAGGCTGATCGGAGGAAAGGACCAGATCAGCTTTGAGAAGGGCGGAGGGTATATCGGATACTGTTATCTTGAAGGCGCGGGTGATGACGGCATCGATTGCGATAATTCGGTTGCATGGATGATCGAGCACAATACCATTGTGAACTCCCATCAGGATGCGGTTGAGGTCAGGCTTCAGAAGAAAAAAGAGCCTTTGACCACCCATGTTTTCAGGTACAATACACTCATTCAGGCAGGAGAAAGCGGTATACAGTTCATCAATTATGCAGGGAACTCTTACCGGGAATTCCTGATCTATGGCAATATTTTCAAAGAATGCGGGGGCTCCGGAATAAGCTGCATGTATGATACCCAGACCAATGAGGATTATAAAGGTTCGGATATGGAAGAGAGGGCGATTATTTATAACAATACGACCGATGCATGCAACTATGCCATAACCGGAGCTCCTCGTCTGGTGATCCTGAACAATTTAATAACCGGCTGCAAGACCAAGGGTATTTCCAAAAGCGAGTACGTCACTGTGGACAGTGATCAGTCCATAGTGGATTACTGTAATTTTTTCAACACTCCGAATGCCTTCGATCCGGATGTCCGGACAGGACCGAATCTGTTCGTGTTTGATCCTCTGTATGAGGATACGCAAACGTATGCGCTGTCATCCGGGAGCGGATGCATCGATGCCGGGACGGCCAGCTATGTATGGCAGGAAGAGACCGTGCTCGATATCCCCCTTTCCGGATATTCCGGATCAGCTCCGGATATCGGTGCTTATGAATACGGCTTGAATCAGATCCATACTTTTGGAGGAGAAGGATCCGGGACATTCCGGCTCTTTCAGAATTTTCCGAACCCGTTCAATCCATGTACCACGGTCTGGTTTGAAATGGAGGCGGCCGGTTTTATCGAGCTGGATATATATGATCTTCAGGGTAAAAAAATCCGCACGCTGCTGAGAGAGCAGAGACCTTCCGGTGCATACTCCATCCGGTGGGACGGCACCGCACAGGACAGCCGGCCTGTCCCTTCGGGTGTGTATATCTATGAAATCAGGACTTCATCCTCCCCGGACGGGCGGGGGGCTCTGAAAAGAGAGTCAAAAAAGAGGATGCTCGTTCGCTGAGAGAAAAGTGAGCCTGTCCGCGGCGGGAGATAACGTACCTGAAGGTAAAAAAAGAAATAGGAGGAATGTGGTCGCATTTGAATATGCGTTCATTCCTTTGCGGTGTCTTTTTATCGGTTTTCAGGGAGAAAAACCTATGAAAGGAATCGTTCTGATGATGATCCCCGTTCTTTTCCTGTCCTGTAATAGTACCTCTCCGGATAAATCCCGGTATCTCTACAGGGTCCACAGGCTGAAAGAGAAGATAGTCATTGACAGCAGATGGGACAAACCGCAGTGGAAGAAAGTCCCCTCCATTTCCATAGAGAATATCATGGGTGAGAAACCGGAGTTCCTTCCAAATGCCCGGGTGAAGCTACTCTATGACGACGAGAATCTGTACGTGATTTTCAGGGTAGAGGACCGGTATGTGAGGGCAGTGGTTAAGGAATTTCATGGCAGGGTCTGGGAAGACGCCTGCGTCGAGTTCTTTTTCGCACCCAACCGTGATGCGCCTCTGAAATACTTCAATGTGGAGATGAACTGCGGGGGAACAGCACTGACGTATTTCAACCGTATACCTGACATCGATTTTACCCCTCTGGCTGCCGATGACATGAAACAAATCGAGATCGCGCACTCCATGCCCAAAATCGTGGATCCGGAGATCCCGGACCCTGTTGTCTGGACACTGGAATACAGGCTGCCTCTGGCAGTTCTGGAAAAATACACGGCACTGAACAGACCTGAAAAAGGCGTCGTCTGGCGTGCGAATTTCCAGAAATGTGCGGAATCCAATTCGCACCCGCACTGGATGACATGGGCGAAAATCGATTATCCTGAGCCCAGATTTCATATGCCGGAATTTTTCGGCACTATTGAATTTGCAGACTGAACTGGATCGGCCTCTGGTCAATGAATCTGAATTGCGGGAACTTACAATGAAACGAATTGCTCTGGGCGTGCTCGCTCATCCGGATGATGGGGAAATTTTCAGCAAGCCTGTCAGCACAGTCAGTAAGATGTACATTCCACTACCGTTTCGATAACAGGAGGCAATCAGATGCATACCTATGCGAAGTACAGAGTCCTGATCGTCCTTTTTCTCCTGCAGGTCCAGGCTCTTGTGTTTTCGCAGGAGAAAACCCCCTTTACTGTGGCCACGTTTGAATGTATCAGTCTCTATTTCCCGTCTGAAAATACAGGAGACTGCAGTGTGTTTTACAGGCAGCAGAATGAAAAAAACTGGCATGAGGCACTCGGTCTGATTTATGAAACGAGAGACAAGGAGTACCGGGGTAGCATCGTCGGTCTGTCGCCGGGGACAAAATATGTCATTAAACTGGTATGCAATAAGAAAGAAATCCTTGTTCAGTCGAATACTCTCCATGAAAATTTTCCGGTAGGAAAAACAACGATGATCTCGAGCGGTTCAGACCCTCTTCTGATAAGTGAATCGGGAAAACCGGACGGGTATCATCTGATCACCCCGGCTGACGGGACACATGCGACCATTGATGTAAGAAATGCCTTTGACCATACAGCCGTCATCGATGCAGATTATGTTATTTTCAGAGGTATTGAGCTCAAAAATGCGGCGGTCCACGGTATTTTGATAAAGGAGGGAAGGCATCATATTGTCATAGAGAACTGCCGTATCACCTTCTGGGGCAGGATCGGAGGACCCCGCTCATTTGGCAACGAAGGAGGTTATGACAGCGGCATCTATGCCGAAAAGGGAGCGGGGAATATCATCATCCAGAGAAATCTCATAGAGACCCCTCGCGGTTGTTCCAATGACTGGGATACAGGACACCCCAATGGTCCGCAGGCGGTCACCCTGATCAACTCGGCCGGAGAGAATATTATAAGGTACAATGATTTATGGTCCTCCCCGGATCACAGCTTTAACGATGTGATCGGCGGTGGATCGAACTTCAGCTATGAAGGGAGTCCGAACAGGGATTCTGACATTTACGGAAATATCATCAGAAGTTCGCATGATGATGCCATTGAGAGCGAAGGCGCCAACATGAACGTGAGGATATGGGGGAATTACATCCACGATACGTATCAGTTCATTGCCACCGCTGCCACATCGAAAGGCCCTCTGTATATTTTCCGGAATGTATTCGGAGAGTCGAGAAAGACCCGCAGGTTCGCGGGGGGGTCCATGTTCAAAACCGGCATGAGGGATGAGTTCGGAGGCGGAAGAAAGTTCATTTTTCATAACACGTCTCTGCAGCCTGATGGTGCGATGAACGTTTTCAGCGCACCGGTGGACCCGAACTGTGTCACGCGGAATAATATTTTCCATTGTTCAGGACGGCTGGCTTCTTCAAGACCGGCAGACGTACCAGGTGATTATGATTATGATCTTTTCACTGGAATGGATCCTGGCCAGGCCAGGGAAGAGCACGGCATAAAAGATATTCCTGTGTTCATTGAATCCTATTACCTGGAATTCTATCCTGCTTCCACTATCGATAAAGTACAATTCGGTAAAATACCTGTGAAGATTGGAGAATCAGAGACAATACTGACAGATCCTGTTGTCACTGTCCAGAATCCTGTTATAGATTCCGGTGTCATTATTCCCAATTTCAACGATTCGTACAAGGGAAAATTGCCGGATCTCGGGGCTTTTGAAGCGGGGAATCCTCCTCTGAAATTCGGGAGGCATGCGAACAGCAGGGACTGGGCTCCCTGGGAAAAGTATTGATATCCTGTAAGCAGAAGAAAAAACATGAGGTTACTATATGACCCGGATAATGCACACCTTTAGGATATGGTTCAGGCATATCCTATTGCCTGCTGTACTCTTATGCACGTTCATTCCCGTACAAGCTGAAAAAGGAGCCTCATTGCCCTACCGTTTCCTTCTGGTCATTTCCAGCCAGTGGGAAGATCCGGCAAGTTATGTGATTGAAAACACAGACGAGTTCCAGGTTGTCGTGTGCCTGCTTAAAAACTGGGGGATCCCGTTCGATATATTACGCCTTGACCAGCAGAATCTGGACCGGTACCACATGCTCGACAGGAATGGAAATCCCAGATATGGCAGTATCATCTGGGATGCAGATCCTGAGGGTCTGGAGGGGAAGGACCCCGGTTTGCTGGCCTCATTGGTCAGGGATAATGGAGTCGGGCTTGTGATTCTAGGCAACACGGTTTCTCCGAAGGATGTTGCAGCACTGGCAGGGGTCACCTATATGAGCGAATACCGGCTTGACTACGGGCTTTCTTTTACTGGCAGCCATTTCATCACGCGGGAACTCGAGGGAAGAGAAAAAGAGTTTCAGAGAGAAATCGATTATTACGCATCAGGGAGCAAGGTCGTAGCAGGGGAAGCAGCGGTACTGGCGAAGCGGGGGCATCTCCCTTTCCTGACCATCCGCGAGTTTCCGGACAGGGGCCGTGTGGTCTGGCTCGGCGCCAACCGCAGGGATCTTCAGCTCAAGAATCAGCTCGTCCGTGATATGCTCAAGCGGAGTCTGGTATGGGTGAATGGATACATGCTGTACGCCGAATACAAAAAAAGCATACTTCTGTTCATGGATGACTTTGGCACTTCGGACCGCACCTATCTGCCGTACTGGCATTACCGGACGCTCAACGAGCAGGACATAAGGCATGGCATTATCGCTCCGTTGAAGAAGCATAAAGCGGTACTCAACATGAACATCGTGAGCGGTTATGTGGACAGGAAGAAAGAGCGGATCGTGAGCCCCTGGGAACAGAAAGTGATCGATGAGATAGACGGAAAAACAGTCCACGATTATGTGTCTGCGAAGCGGGGGCTGGATGCCGGCCTGAAGGAAGGAGTGATGGAGATCCAGTGCCACGGATACACCCACATGCTTCCGGACCTGGAATCCCCGCCCGGCCCTTTCTGGACCGCTCCCCTGGACGGAGAGGGTACACTCGGTTTCGATTATGAATTCGGCGATCCGGTAAGAGACAGGGAAATCCCTGCGATCACGCAGAAATTCCTGCTTGCCCGGGGCATCGAGTACATCCGCAGGGATTTCAATACAACGCCCCTTTTTGTCATCAACGGAGGAAGCGCGTGGTCGCGTTCCTATCCGCATAACAGCGCCAGAGTGGCCGCAGAGATGGGATTCGGGCTCTCGCATTTCAATTCGCCGGGATATCTTGGAAGGGATCTTGTGATCCCGACCATGGAGCCCGTTGTCCTTGAGAGCAGCTGGCAGTACGACCGGGAGCTCGAGGGTACCGATATTCCATGGACCATAGATGCCCCCTATTTACTGGTCTTTCACGACAGGGATATTTCCATGGACGCAAAAGCCCTGGAACGCCTGCTGACGGGTCTTGGTGATGACACGCGTTACATGACCGCGAATGAATACTGCGGATACCTTCACGCACAGGTCGAACGGGCGGAAGGTAAGGATAAATCTCTGGTCCTGGCCGTGGATTATGACGATCATTACTGCCGTTATTTCGGATTGCACGAGTCTTTTTGGACGCTCCATTTATCCGATGCCGAGAGAACGGGTTTAAAAACAGCAGTCCCGGAGAAACAGAGTATCACGGTCCCGAAAGGGCCCGGCCGGCATCTTATTGCCGCAGAAGTGGAAAAATAAAGGGGAGAGTGCGCGATGGCCAGGGAAACGAGTTCGCGGAAAAAAGAACCGGAACCTGCCAGGAAAGAACCTGCGGGGCCGGAAACTGCCCGCCCGGAACCTGTCAGGCCGGAGCCGGTTTCCGCCAAAAGACTTGGTTCTCTGGACGCTTTCCGGGGCTGGACCATGTTCTGGATCGTAGGAGGCGAAGGTATCATGATCGGACTGGCGGCCCTGGGCCACAATACGGTGATCGACTTCCTCGTACGCCAGCTGGAGCATACCCCCTGGCAGGGACTCCGGTACTATGATCTGATCTGGCCGTCCTTCATGCTCATGACCGGGATGTCCCTGCCTTTTTCCTACGCAAAACGTTCTCTCACTCAAGACCACAGTAAGATCTTCCTCCGCGTTTTAAGGAGGGTGATCGTTCTTTTCCTGCTCGGATCAGTCAGAGAATCCGTAAACCTCGATCATCCTTATCTGGTAGAACTGAGCAGTGCCCTTCAGCCCATTGCTATCGCGTACTTTGCTGCTTTCCTGATGGTGCGGAAGTCATGGCGTTTTCAGGCTGCTTGTGCAGTCCTGATCCTGGCCGTCTATGCACTGGTGCTGGCTTTCATTCCTGCGCCGGGTATTCCTGCTGGCACTTATGAGACAGGCAGGAACCTGGTCGCCTATGTGGATGTCGCCGTGCTGGGAAGAACTCATCCGGAAGGATGGGGGACGGTGCTGAGCACCATCCCGACCATCGCTACGTCCCTTCTCGGATTGCTGATCGGCCAGTTACTGAGAAACAGGACCGGCGAGAAAAACAAGCTTATCACCATGGCTGCGATCGGGGGTCGGTTGTGTGGGACTCGGATGGGCCTTAAATCCCC
>CAYXFJ010000161.1:0-7105 GCA_964464265.1 uncultured bacterium | reverse complement strand
TTTTTGAGAGGATTGTTAGGATTCTCCAGCTTAGATTGCCAAGTATCATTTTTAGTTTTTGGGCGTCGTTTAGGATGCTGATTTCTTTTGCTTCTTGGGTGTTTCCGTTTTCTTGGATGAGCATTTTTTTGTCCATGTTGAGGTCTAGAATAGTAAAGTTGCATTAACTATAAAAAATTTTATACCGCTTCAAAATATTTTGGATAAAAAATGAGTGTGCGAAAACCGGAAAGGAATGGAACGATGAACCGATATCTTAATCTTTCCCTCAAGAGCAGAGGATTCTCCGGGACAGTCCGTTTCTTTGGGCTGAGTGTGTTTCTTGTTTTATTCTGGAGTTTGGAACTGGCGGCACAGCCCCTTAAATTCGATCTGGTTCTGCCTGAATCCACGGGGTCCTTCCAGATCAGGGGAGACGGCCTTCTCCTGACAAGCGATTTCGGTTTTCCGGAAACCCATCCCGGCCCTTCTCCAAAAGAGCAATGGAAGCATCTGACACGCTCGGAAAAGGAGAAGGTTCTGGCAGGAACCGCAGGGAAGGTGATCCAGGACCATTTCTCTTCACCCGGGTTCGATCTGATCCGTGAAGTCTGGATTTCGGATGCGAAGGATGCAGTGGCCCTGAGGCAGATCTTCTGGAACAGGAGCAGCAGGACAGTACATTTAAAATCGCTGATTCCCCTGCTTTTCAATGGCTCTGATAGTTTCATTCTATCAAACGAGAAAGAGTTCTCGAAATGGGATGTTCTGATCCAGGAGCGTCACAAGAACGGCCTCCCGCGTACCATTCAACCTTCAGGAAAGGAAAACCTGGAAGTGGATCCCTTCTGCGTTTTCCATGTGCGGGATAAAGAGGGCCCTGCCCTTCTTCTTGGATATTTAAGCCAGACAGGACATCTCGCGCGGATCATGGTCCAGTCAGAAAAACAAAAAAGCCGGGTCGGGCTCAGGCATATGTACACTGAATGTGAGTTCGACAGCGTGGTTGTCCCTCAGGGAGGCAAGAGGACAAGCCAGTGGGTGTTTGTCAGAGCGGGCCGGGATCCGGATGAGCTGATCGAAGATTATACGGAGCGCGTTGCCCAATATCACGGGATCAAGGAACCTCCGAAAACCGCACCATCCGTTTTCTGCACATGGTACTTTCATTCCAGATATTATAATGAAACCTATTTCACAGAAGATCTTGATGCTCTCAGGGAGCGCCACATGCCGTTCGATGTGTTCCTCATCGATGAATGCTGGAGCATGAATACCTGGGGCGACTGGATGGGAAATGAAGCATGGCCCGGGGGCATGAAAAAAGCGGCTGACCGGATCCGGGAACTGGGTTACACACCGGGCATATGGACCTGCCCCTATCTGGTGGATTCAGCATCCAGTCTGGCAAAGAACCATCCGGAGTGGCTTCTTAAAAACACAAAGGGCGAGAACGTCATTTTTTTTATGAACCAGACCGACCACTGGGTTCTCGATCCCACTTACCCGGGTGCGTGCGAATATCTCGAGGACCTTTACAGGAGATTGCGGTACGACTGGGGATATACCTACTTTAAATTTGATTTTATGAGGGCTGTTTTTGTCGCTGAAGGGCAGAGGTTCTATGATCCCCTGAAGACGCGGCTGGAAGCGTACACCATGGGTCTGGAAGCGATCCGCAGGGGGGCGGGGCCGGATGCCTACATTTCGGTATGCGGCGGACATTACGGAGGCTCTCTGGGACTGGCCAATTCCCAGAGAAGCGGCAGCGATGTGGTTTCCATCTGGCGTCCAAAGGAGATACCGAAATTCCGGCAGAACATCCTGCGCACGTGGATGAGCCGCCTCTGGCATGTGGATCCGGATGCGATGATGGTCCGGAAGCGCACGGAGATGATGCACGATTCAGAAATCACTTTAGGGCTCCTGACGGATGACGAAGCCCTGACAGTCGCTCTGAACCAGTACATCGGCGGGGGACTGGTTTGCTTTACCGAATATATGAAAGAGCTGAGCGAGGACCGGTACTCCCTGTACCGTCATGTGATCCCTTCGGTCAATTCTGCATCCATACCGCTTGACCTGTTCGATCCTTTTTGTCCCGGTCTGTGCCTGACAGAGATCGAGCCGAAATGCTCGGATTTAAAGCCGTGGGTCACGGTCTCAGTCGTCAACTGGTCAGACTCTGAGAAAAACGCTGCTCTGCTTCTTTCAGAAAAAGTGCTGGAAACTCTCGAAGGAGAACGGTTCCTTGTGTCCGAATTCTTTTCTCAAAAAGTTCTCGGATTGTTCAAGTCCGGAGAAACAGTGGATACTGGATTCCTTGCTCCCCACACGAGCAGGCTGCTCCGCATTGTCCCCTGGGATGGAAAAAATCCCGTGCTTGCAGGAACAGATCTGCACTTTTCAGGCGGGGGAGTAGAAATCTCTGAGTGGAAACACGTGGATGGCAGTGTACAGGGAGAGCTGAATACAGAATGGAATTATCCGGTGCATATAACCGCTGCCTTTCCTGCCCAGAACAGAGACGGTTACATCTCCCGGACAGTCATCGCCGGGAAAGGTCAGAAGCGTTTCTGGATCGATCCGGATACGGCCGAACCATTGAAGTGAACGTGTTCAGCCTGCTTCAGCGGGAATCCGGACCGCCCAGGACCGCAGTACAAATTTTTATTGCAATTATCGTCCGGCAGTACTTATATTTAACAATCAGTCATTCCTTAAAAGTACCAGAACCCGGACATCCGTGCACAAATACGAGAGACGCTGGGCAGTCCGGGATCCGGATGTGCCGGAGATTTTGCCTATGAGGATACTGGTAGTAGAGGACGAGAGGCACCTGGCCAGTTTCATCAAAAGAGGGCTTGAGGAACAGACATACGCTGTGGACGTGGCCTATGACGGTGAAAAAGCCGAATATATGGCCAGGACCAATGATTATGATCTGATCCTGCTCGATCTCCTGCTGCCGAAACAGGACGGCTGGCAGACCTGCAGGCATCTCCGCCAGGCAGGCCTCGATATTCCTATCATCATACTGACCGCTCTGGGCGAGGTACCCAACCGGGTGCGCGGTCTGGATGACGGAGCTGATGATTACATCACCAAACCTTTTGCTTTCGACGAACTTCTGGCAAGAATCCGGGCTTCGATGAGGAGAGCGCACAGTTCAGGCCAGCCGGTCATCGTCCTGGGAGACATCGAACTGGATACCGTAACGCGGACCGTGAAAAGGGGCGGAAATGAGATACAGCTTACGAATAAGGAGTTTGCCCTTCTGGAGTATCTGATCCTGCATAAGAATACGGTTGTTACCAGGACCATGATCGCTGAACATGTCTGGGATATTCATTTTGATGCAGGGAGCAATGTCATCGATGTATTCGTCAATTATCTGAGGAAGAAGATCGATGTGAAGGGAGCCCCCAGACTGATCCGCACGGTACGGGGCATAGGGTATATGGTCAGCGATGGCACCAGCACTTAAAAGCATTTCCACAGGTGCAGTATGAATACGATCAAAACCAGAAACCGTGTGACCCTCTGGTACTTCAGCTTCTTCGTTGTCTTCATCTTTATTTTTGCAACCCTCCTCTTCTTCTATCTCAGACACCAGAGACAGGAGACATTTGACCTGAAAGTGTCCCGGTTCAGCAGTGAGATGGCTGAAGAGATCTTGCTTTACCGCAGTGAATTGAAGATAGATCAACAGGATCCCATCAGCTGGACAGAAGGACGTCTCGAGGATTTTCGAAGCCGGGTTCAGAACGAGATTACGGATGAGATGATCGATATAGGGCTGGATGGGCCGGGTTATGTCAGGATACAGGATTTGATCCCCGGACGCATCCTTTTTCAATCTCAGGGAGTCGAAGAGGGGAAAGTCCGGTTTGTCGAAGATATCGGAGAACCCATAGGATTTCAGCCGGTCGAATACAAGGCCGGAGGGGAAAAAAGAATCGGTGTGGGTTACTGGGGAAGGCGCGGAGTGGATATCCAGTATTTCATCGGTGTCATCATGGAGGAACCCGCAGATGACACCCTGTGGTATAAAAAAAATCAGCCTGTCCTCCAGCTGATCACTTCTTCCGTTTCGAGAAAAGGCGACTGGCTGAAACTGGATAACGGAGAAAAGATAACATCTCTTCTGGATGAAAATCATCTGTGGGCTTATACCTATCAATTCGAAAAGGACACGGTTTTCTGGTCTTCGAAAGAGAAAGACCTTTCGGAATATTTTTTCCCGGAAATCAGTTTCAATAAGGATTTTTATTGCCATATTAAGGAAGTTTCTGGAAAGAATCTCAGGCAGTACACCGAAATCAATGACAGAAACGCGAATTATATTTACCGGATAGATGTGGCATTTCCGGTAAGGGATGTGAACAGAGCATCCATTTTTTATGCCCTTTTTACTTATGGAACTGCATTCCTGCTGGTCATTGTCCTGTGGATAGGAGGCCGTATTCTGACCTCAAGGGCGCTGGGAACCGTGGATCATGTCATTCATGCAGTACAGGAGATCACTTCAAAAAATCTGGACAGGCGCCTGCCCGTGCCTGTTATGAACAACGAAATAAAGGAACTGATCGCCACTTTCAACGATCTTCTCGAACGTCTTTCCCAGGCATTCAAGATGCAGAAATCCTTCATTGCCGATGCCTCACATGAGCTCAGAACACCGCTCAGCATTTTGATGGGAGAGATCGAATCTGCCCGAAAAATGCTAGATTCGAATCCGGAAGCGTCCGTACATCTGCAGGAGGCGATTTCGGAGATCGAACACATGGCAAGGATCGTGGAAGATCTGCGTCTGCTCGCCTATTCGGACTCGGGCCAGATATCCATGAATACAAAAACGATACGTCTTGACGATGTGCTGATGAATACGCTTTCAAGATGCCAGGTGCTTGCTGCTGAAAATCACATACAGCTTTCCATTGGGAAAATGGATATCGTTGAATACAGGGGAGACGAGGAACTGCTCATCCGCGCGCTGAGCAATCTGGTAAGCAATGCCATCAAATTCTCAATGCCTGATGGCGAGGTCAAAGTCTCTCTGTATCAGGTGGATCATCGGGTGAATTTTGAAGTGAAGGACAGCGGGGCCGGTATTTCCACGGAAGAGATCCCGAAGATATTCGAACGTTTTTACAGGGCTGACCGTTCCCGCTCGAGGACCACAGGAGGAAGCGGCCTGGGACTGTCCATTGCCAAATGGATCGTGGAACTGCATTCCGGCAGGATTCATGTTGAAAGCGAGATTGAGAAAGGCAGTACATTCACGATTCAATTGCCGGTAACAGGATAATTCCCCGGATGATGGACACTAATTATTCTCATGATTAAAAAATTTTAATCTTTATTTAATCTTTATTTAATATTTGAGAATTAACTTTAAGAACTTACCTTATTGATTAACATCATTATCCGGATTCTTCATATGCCCTCGAAAAATGACAGTCAAGGCTGTATTAAATCATTAAAATTAGTAAGAAGGCATATTTCCAAAGACCTTTGAAAGGAGGCGAAAAGGAAAAGAGGAGAAGGCAGTGGAATTTAACCGCAGGATTCAATAGAGATTATGAATCAAAAGGAGGAAGCAATGAAAAGATTTCTCATCATCATGATTGTCATGTTGTTCTGTATGACCGTAGTGTCCGGCACGCTGCTCGCAGGCCGTATCTCCGGTAGTGTGGTCGAGAAGGGAACCCGGTTGCCGCTGATTGGTGCGAATGTGTCCATTCAGGGGACCTCGATGGGTGCAGCTACGGACAGGCAGGGTTTTTTCCTGATCGGGGCAGTACCTCCCGGAAATTATGATGTGGTTGTGCGCTATATGGGTTACCGGGAGCAGACGCAGAACGTCCAGGTGACCCTGGATGGTACAACGAACGTAGAGTTCATCATGGAATCATCCGTGCTCGAAGTGGGAGGAGTGACGGTAACAGCGGAACGTAACCTCCAGTCCCAGGCCGCTGCCCTGAACGCGCAGTACGAAGCGTCCAATATCAAGAACGTGGTTTCCGCGGACTTGATGGGAACCTTCCCGGATGAGGAAGCTGTGGATGCTATCGGCCGTATTCCGGGTGTCATGGTGGACGGAGGCGAAGCGATCATGCGCGGCATGCCCGCGGAATGGAGCCTTGTCACCCTCAACGGCGAAAAAATCCCCAGCGTGAACGCCGCTGTGGACAGGTCGGATCCTCTGGAAACATTTCCTATCGATCTCATTCAGGCCATTGAAGTTTCCAAAGGCCAGACCGCGGATATGGATGCGGACGCCATTGCCGGAAATGTCAACTTCATCCTGAAGGATGCTCCGAACAGAAGAATCCTGTCAGCCAAAGCCCAGCTCGGAGTTACGCAAAATTATACCAAAGACTATAAGATCGAACAGATCGATTTCTTCGGACCCATGAAAGTCAGCCTCAATCTCGGGGACTCTTATGCTGACGGCAAGTTCGGGTATATGATATCCGGAACATGGGAAAAGGAAACATCCTCGAACCGCGCCGAGCGGTGGGCCTATGATTTTTCTGATACTTACTGGCCGAGATATCAGGCTTCTGCGGACCAGGATGGAAATGCCACGCCTGCGGGTCTGAGATACTACCGCGATTCTCCTACGGAAAGCGCCTATTTCAGGGGTGGATTCAATACAGCCCTCATGTACAAGCCGGCACTCGGCCACAAATTCATGCTGAAAACCTATTATTCCTTCTACAACCTGACGGACAACGATCTGGAACTGACAGACCGCTATACGTATCACAGGGGAACGAAGTTCTACGACGGTTATACCTCGAAACTGAACGACGTCAAGCATGAACCCAAGAGTGTGGTCAATGTGGCTCTGGGAGGCGAACATCTGCTCGGAGACCTGAATCTCGATTACGCCATACATTACACATCAGGCAGAGGCGGCGAGAATCACGATGTTCAGGTACTGTACGAAACACTGGGGTATGAAGACCTTGCGGCAGGCAACGACACCATGTACTTCGCAGAGCAGAATTTCGAGAACGAGATATTCAAGGAAGATGACATCATTCTCGCAACGAATGCGAAGAAACCTTTTGGTTTCGGGAATATCTTCGGATATGCAAAAGCAGGCCTCAAGTAC
>CAYXFJ010000160.1:0-7156 GCA_964464265.1 uncultured bacterium | reverse complement strand
AGCCGAGGACTGGGCAAGGCGGCGGTATCCGGAAGGCGCAGTGCCGTATATCGCCTCCGCTTATAAAAGGACGCAGTTTATCAACCATAACGGACGTTATCATCTGGAATACTGGCTGACCAAGTCAATCGGTTCTGAATGGCATGATTATAACTATTATTTTGCACATATCCTGCTTCGCAGCCGCTATAAATGGAGCAAGAATCCGGCTGATAGTGAGCTGGAGCAGAAACTGTACTACCCGGATTGGGACATTTTTAAAAAGCTCGTGACTGAAAAAGACAGTGTTTTAAAAGCCATCCGGGCTTCTATAGCAGATATCGAATTCGCTGAACGCTATCTGACTCCGGAGCAGATTGAGGCTCTCACTGAGGATTTCCGTTTTCTGTTCGATGCCGGAAAGCTGCAGAAAGAGTGGATACGCGCCTATTTCGCTCAGCGGCTGTACATGAAAGAGCCTAATGATGAGTACAAGATGATTGCGGAAGATGCACTGAGAAAGTTGGAGGAGATGGATCGCGTACCTGGTATGACCTATGGACTGGATCCGGAAACCGGTCACCGGTATAACATTGATGATTTCGTACTTGAAATGCGCTGGAGGATGAACAACAGAAGCCGTGCCATCCGTGAAGATGATTACATTCTGGAACGCACCCGTCATACCATGGATGTGGATAAAAATTAAGTTGATGAAGTTGATCCAATGGTACAATAAACTGCCATATAGTCAGATATCTTACAATGTCTGACAATGGAAAAGATTGTGTATTTCGTTCATCAACGGAGATTAATATGAGGATTGGATTTTCCTTAAAAATACACTGTATCATTTATATGATGTCACTTTTATTAACGACGCAAATGAAGATGTAACCAGAGCTATCCAGTTTATACGTGCTCACGCAGAAGAATGGAATATTGATAAGACGAGGATTGGAGCATATGGTGGCTCTGCTGGTGCTCAGCTCTGTATGTTTCTTGCTTTTAAGGATGATATGGCCAATCCCGGGAGTTCTAATCCCATTGAACGAGAGTCAACTCGTTTAGCATGTATGGTGACTCATAGTGGTCAAACTATTATGTTGCTCGATTGGCATAAAATTGAAAGAAAAAATGGAACAACTCGGAATAGAAGCTGAATGGGTATATCCAGGGATCCAATCTAAGAAAAACGAATCCATGCATGATTTCTTAATATATAAATTAACTAATGAAAATTGAGAAGTTACTAAAGAAAATTACATGAAGGAGACCCGATTATGTCTTTTCCAAAACGAGAATTTCTCTTAAAACGGCATTTCAGGTTCATTCCGTTTGAAAAATTTTGGCTAGTAGGAGTGATTCTTACTTTTGCAACCCTCTCTATTTTCCGTATGGATGCATTAGCCGCTGTAACTGGTAAGATTACCAGGCCACAGGGTACAGAGCAAAATGTACAGGAGAAACCCTTCTGGTTAAACTCCATAGCGAATGCTGAAGGGACTCCTGCTGAGGCTTTGACAAATTATACTACCGTTTATGGGGGCAAGAAATTTAACATTATTCAGTACAGGTTTCTGCCTGATCTTTTCCGAGAGGAGGAATTAGAAAACCTCAGGAGTACAATCCAGGTCGAAAGAGGAAAAATAAAGGAGAGATGTGACTCTGCTCATCGCAAAGGATGGAGAACATTTTTACGCACATATGAGGTGGATTATCCTCTGGAATTGCGGGAATGGCATTCAGAAACTACAAAAGATATCGATGAACGGCTTTTCTATGAGTCAGACTATTCCCCGGAGTCGGGTGAGCAGCATCCAAGTATCATCAAAGACATAGATAAGCGCCTCTGGTTTCTGGAATCGAAAGTTTATGAAATGTTCATCGACATGCCTTATCTTGATGGATTTCAAATGACCACAAGCGAGGCGATGGCTTCAGCGGAGACTCCTGAATTAGCAGCCAAATATGTGGAGGCCGCTTACAGGGTATTGAAAAGGGTGGAGGAGGAAACAGGCAAAGAAAAGCTTTTAATATTACGAACCTGGAGGTCTGGTCCAAGGGAAAGCGCAACGCTGAAATTCTTTCCCCTTCCTTTAAAGAAAGAAGTAGCAGAAAAGGTCATTTTTCAGACGAAAAACACCGATGGTGATTATTCGATGACGAATCCTTTCAATCCCCTGATTGAGAGACTGAAAGAAAGTCGTCAGATCATGGAGTTTGATGTAAGGGGAGAGTACCGGGGCTTCAGCTGGTACCCCCAGGCTATGGGCAAAAGGTGGAAAGAGCATCTTTTAAAAGGGATTGAGAATAATGTTATTGGTGTCGGGTATTCGTGGGTTGATTTTGAATGGCCGCAGAAAATGGAAACGAGAAATCTGGAAGCTGGCTGGGGCAGTGGATATCCCTGGCATAATGTCTGGGCAAACCTGAATTCATACACATTGACCGAATTGGTAAAAGACATATCTCAGGATCCGGAGGATATTTACCGCAGATGGATTAATCTCCATTTCGGTAAGAGGGCGGAAGAGCCGTTGCTCAGGATCCTTGATATGTCATACGATGTGATGTCAAGAATTCTCTACACCCATGGCATTAAACACACAGACCATTCTGCTTTTGCAGATAACAGCAAAGAGAGGTCCGCTCTGGACCGGGAAGATTATACTTTTGCAGAGTATTACACATTATTCTGGCCTGATGGAAACGAAAGAATCCGTATAGACCGTACGAATGTCGAGGCGATGATTCAAGAAAAGATCGATGCGATCGAAGGTGCCCGGAAGATGTTGAAAATTCTTCAGGATAATCCGGGATCTTTCAAAAAAACGGATTTCCTGCAGCTCGAAGATTGTTTGAGAGGGCTGGTCAACTATGCCAGGGCGAACAGGTATTTTATGGAATGCTATCTCAGGTACCGGCTATCCAGGACACTCGTAGGGGTGGAACAACAAAAGGAGATCGACAGGATTTTTACTGTAATAAAGGAGGCGCATGAGCTGCAATTTGAAGAACCCGATTTCCCTGGCCGTATCGGTCCTAAAAATTTCACGATACTTCTGGATACCATTGCCGGTATTCTGCTTGGTGATTTTCCGACTTACACAACGGATTGGGATCTCATCTTGAATCCGCCCAGAAGTCATTGATATATTTATTATGGTATATTATGCAAGTCTTCAGATCTGCATGGACACTTTTTAATTTGTAGATTACCTTTCGATCAGGAAGTTGGAGTTCACAGAAGAATAAAAATATCATTACTTTAAAGGATTCTTAAAATTCAAACGTTACTGGAGACTACTATGATCAATCGGCGCGAAGCAATGAGGTTAATGGGTTTTGGCGCAGCATCGGTGGCTGTACAATCACTTGCGGGAGCAGCACCGATGGGAGAGCATACATCTGCGGGTGTAAATTCGACGGGCGTCCGCTCACAGGCCAGTACGGTCTCTCCGGGCGAACAGTCGCTTCCGGATGCCACGGACAATAAAAGCCGGCCAAACATCATCCTGATGGTGGCGGATAATCTGGGACGGGAGTCGGTCGGTTATTATGGAAGCAAATTATTTACAACACCGAATCTGGACCGGCTGGCAGGTGAAGGTGTGGTGTTTGAAAACTGTCTCATCGCCACACCTTTGTGCGCACCTGCACGCTGTGGCTGGAACACGGGCAGGCATCCGTATCGGGTAGGGCTCAATACCCAGCCGGATCCGGAAGATCCGGGAAGTGGGATGTCAACAGAAGAAGTGACCATTGCAGAGGTATTAAGGAAAGCAGGATACCATACTGCCTTATTTGGCAAGTGGAATCTGGGGTATGATAAAAAATTCAATCCCCTTTTTCAGGGATTCGATGAGTATTACGGAAGCAATGCAGGACACGCGGACTATTACACGCATCTGTATGACCAGGACATGCGCAGTCATTTTTTCCGGGGACTGACTCCCGTGGATGACAGAGGTTATTTTGATGAGCTATTCACGGATGAGGCTGTCGAATTCTTGAAAAGGCGCTCCAAGATTAACAAACCTTTTTACATGAACCTGTGCTTCTACGCTACTCATGGACCGTATCAGGCAGCTCCGGGATATTATCACAGCAATGATTCCAGAGAGAATTACAGGACCATGATCGAATATCTGGACAAATGTGTGGGGCGGGTGCTTCAGACTCTGGATGAACTGAAATTAGCTGAGAATACGCTGATTGTATTCCTGAGCGATCAGGGCGCAGGGCACATGAACGATTTTAAACGCGATCTGACTGAAAACGGTCTGAAAGTAATATGCAACACCCGGTGGCCCGGAGAGATCCCGGCAGGAACCAGAGTGCGGACAGCCTGGGTCCACTATGACCTGTTCACAACTTTTGCGGCTTTTGCTGGCGCTGAGGTTCCAAAAGACCGCATTATCGATGGCAGCGATGACAGGGCTTTGTTCAGAGGAGAAAATCCGGGTAACAACCGGGAAATATGCTGGACTTACACGAATGAAGATGCTATTCGTATGGGGGATTGGAAACTGCATATCATCAAGAACAAGGTCAAAGGACTATATGAGCTGGACAAGGATCCTGAAGAGAAGAATGATGTATCAGGAACGCATCCGGACAGAGTAAAACAGATGCAGATGAAACTGGCAGAATGGAAAAAAGAATGCAAGGCAGGGCAAACCAGCACTGCTGAGTCAGGGGAAAAATATCCTGTTACAAATCATAATAACGGCTATTGATATAAAATAATAGTGCGCAAGAAAAAGATAATCAATCAGGAGCTGCATTATGAAATATCGATCGTATTTTCTTTCCGTGATTTTATCGACAGTCCTGCTGACGGTCATTAGTTCGTTTGCTGAAGTTGTATCCCTCAACGGGAAATGGGAAGTCGGAGAAAATAGAAACTATTCCAGGAAAATGATCATTCCCGGTCTGGCATCTGACCCCGCGCGGATGAATGATGCGACTCTGTGGTTCAGACGGGAAATCACGCTGCCCGGCGGTGACTGGACGCAGGCAACCCTTGTCCTCAAGGGTGCCCTGTTTGGTCCTTCGGTATATATCAACGGGCAGAAAGTGTCCGGACATAATGGCGGGCTGGCGCCGACCTGTCATCCGCTGACCCATGAAGCGGTAAAACCGAACAGCACGGTGACTCTCGAAATCGCCCTCCAGTCACTGAAAAATATGCCGGAATCCGACGCTTCCTATGTTCCCCTTGATAATCACTGGCGCTCCAATCTGTCTTCGCTCATCTGGGATGATGTCGTCCTGGAAACGCACGGTGATTTCCGGATCCAGCGGGTGATTCCCTATAGTGATATAGAAAAGGATCTGGTGAAGGTGAGATTTGAGATAGAAGACCGCTCGCACGGAAAAAACGTGCCCGATCAGATCCTCTGTGAGATCATCGATCAGGCAGGAAAGCGCATTGCAAAAAATCAGCAAAAGACCGGGAATTTGAAAGGGGAGATCATTGTCCGGTTTCAGGGCAGATGCAAGCCATGGACAACGGATGATCCGAATCTGTATAAAATGAAGCTGACACTGTTTCATGCGAAAAAAATACTGGACACAGAAATCATATCATACGGTCTGAAGGAGTTCCGCACTGAAGGCGTGGGATTCGTCCTGAACGGGAACCCCTGCAAAGTGCGGGCCGGGACCGTGGTCTGGCACCGCTGGATACGCGATCCTGAAGCCAGATATATTGCCTTTAACGAAGACTGGTTTTTGAAGAATATACTGCTCAGACTGAAAGATCATGGCGCGAATACCCTGCGTTTTCATCTGGGGAATCCGCCTGAATCGTTCATCGATCTTTGCGACCGGTACGGGCTGCTCGTGCAGTATGAATGGAGTTTTTTTGACGGCATGCCTGCTTCTGAGGAGAGTTTGATGGAACAGTGGAGAAACTGGCTTGATCTGGCCATGCGGCATCCGTCTGTTGCATTGATTCACCCTTATAACGAGGTCACGGGCGATGTGCTGAAACCCGCATGGTCCGCGCTGGATAAGCTTGTTAAAGAATATCCGCCTCTGGTCCTTGAAGAAAGGGATGTGATTCATGTTCACAAGTACTGGTGGAGCATGTTTGAGAATGTAGGACTTTACTATGACTCGGCAGAAGAATTTCCCAAACCTGTCATGGCCGATGAATTCGGAGGAAATTACCTGGACGGATATGGCAATCCGGGGGGGTACCGGACGTTGAAAGAAACCTATTTAAGATTCTGCGGACGCGGTCATACACCTGCCATACGGATGTATCATCATACCATATCCAATTCACAGATCGCTGAATACTGGCGGCGAATCGGTGCAGCCGGTTTTTCTCCCTTCTGCATTGTGGGCTCATGGGAAGACGGCAATCACTGGTATCTGGGACGTTTGAAAAATGGTTATCCCAAGGATGTATGGGATGCCCTGACAGCAGCCTCCTCAACTGTGTCTGTTAGCCTTGAAATCTGGGACCGTAATTTCACACCCGGCGAAGAAATCGAGATCCCGCTATATCTGTATAACGATACAGGGTCAAAGACAAATCTGGATGTACGGGTCTCTGTCGAAGGCGGGGACGAGCGTCCGCTTGCAGAAAAAGCGATCCATCAGCCGCTCGATGCGTACAGCCGGAAAGTTCAGAAAATAACACTGGATCTGCCGGAGGAGCCCGGCCGTTATACAGTGAAAGCTTTCCTTCAGAATCCGCCTCTGACGGTTAAATATCCTGTTGTCTCCAGATGGGATTTTCAGATTTTAAGAGCTGTAGTCCCGGAGAAGGTCAAGACCCGTAAAATCGGTATCATGGAAGAGGAAAAGGAACTGAAAACCTTTTTATCCAATCAGGGTTTGACCGCCTGTTCTTTAGATGACCGCGAATGTGATGTTCTCCTGGGTTCCAGGAAAACATACGAACAGATGGTCGAGGACAAAGGGCTCCGGGAAAAGATGTATCGAATGGTTCAATCCGGTAAGAGCGTTCTCTTGCTGGACATCGGACCGCAGGATCTGGGGCAGGGATACTCGAATGATCCGGATATGAAATACGGTTTTCTCCAGTCGAGAAGGAAAGTCCCGAATCCTGAGATCACAGAGCTCGGTCTTTTTGGCGGTGTGAGGCTTACGTTTACAACTGTGCCGGAACCGGAAAGTCACATTCATCCTTCCAGAG
>CAYXFJ010000159.1:0-7157 GCA_964464265.1 uncultured bacterium | reverse complement strand
CATTATATCGCATTTTTTAAAAAGATACTTCTTGGACTGGACTCATTGATCCTTGCCATGGATATCCTGTTCTCCGTTAATTTTCAACAGCCGGAGGCAAAAAAGTAACCTCCTCTTCCGGGCATCTGGAGATCCAGGACAATCAGATCGCACAGATTCGACCGGAGGTGCTGCACGCCGCTTTCAGCATCCTCCAAGATCTCCGCATCGTATCCCGCGGACTCCAGCCTGAGCCTCACCATCTTCGCAAAATCAAGCCCATCTTCAATGATCAGAATTTTTGTCCGGACAGTCATGCTTGTGTCCGTGGACACCTTGATGCGAGGTCTGGTTACCGAATGATCGAATTTTACCGTCGGAACAAAATTATTTTTTATTTATATAATATAATAGTCAGATTAATATAAATCAACATAATATTGTAATACTTTTACAGCGGTACACTCCGTACATTCACCGGTTCTTAAACTGATATACGGTCTTTCCTTCGATAATAGTTGACTCAATGGTAATCTTTCCATCTTCCATTCTGAAAAGAATGAGATCTCCCCGTTTCCCTGCCTGCAATTCACCCCGGTCTTTCAAACCGAAAAGACGCGCCGGATTCCGGCTTGCCATATCGATGGCCTCGCCGAGGGAACATCCAGTGAAACGCATAACATTGGCCACTCCCCGGACAACGGGCAGAGAAGCCCCGGCCAGGACATTCTGCTCGGGATTCCTGATCATTCCGTCAGGCGTCATCACCACTTTCTGTTCATTGAACTGATACTCTCCGGGTGGCATACCGGCAAGATTGGTGACATCTGAGGTCAGAATGAGCCTGTCTTTTCCTTTTACTTTGAAAAAAGTGCGCACCTCGTCCCGTGTGAGATGAAAACCGTCCACTATGACGCTGGCCATCAGGCGGTCATCCGCAAGCTGAGGCCAGAGAGGATTGTTATGGCGGTGTATCGTGTTCGCACAACCGTTCCCAAGATGCGTGGAAATCACCGCTCCCAGATCAACGGCTTCCCGGATCTGTTCAGCACTGCCATTGTGATGGGCAAGACCTACGAGGATCCCGTGTTGAGCACATTTCCGTATGAACTCCATTGCCCCTTCAATCTCGGGCGCCAGGGACACCTCCAGTATCCTGTCCCCTGCTGCCCTGTTGATTTTCACGAATTCCTCCCAGTCCGGAGGCCTCACAAAAGGCTTGTAATGCGCTCCGCGAAAACCGTCCACAGGAGAGATGTAGGGGCCTTCGAGATGAAACCCTGGTATGGAACAAGCAATATCCGGATCGTTCAGCGCCCTGGCCAGAACCGCAAAGTTTTCCTTGAGGACCTCGTAAGGGCTCGTCACCACTGTAGGCAAGTAGGTGGTTACCCCCACTTTCCAGAGCCCCTGTGTCGCTTTTCTGATCCCTTCCACAGTGAGTCCCGGTTCACTGAAATCCACAGACAGGTAACCGTTCACCTGAATATCGATCAGCCCGGGGGCAAGATATGGCAGCGATTTATCTCCTTCAGCCGGCTCCGGCCGGGAGATGTCCATGATTTTGCCATTTTGAATTATTATAAGTACTGTGGTACCGTCGAGATAGAAGATACCTTTGACTGTAACAGGATCCATATCCCCTCCAGCAAGACATACAGGAAGAAAGACCGCCATGAACAGGACCGCTAAAATCGTACGCTGTACCATGTTTGAAATACCCATACATCCCTCCATGAATGAGTCACTGTTTTAAAGAATTTTCTCTCCGTAGACACACGGGATAAAAGAGCAACGACCGTGAGTATGCCGCTTGCGCAGTAATCCGGGTCATTCACTCATATCCTGCGGTGTCTCTGAGTTCAATATTGTATAAAATAATAAAAAAGGAGGGACAATGCAAATTCAGGAAAGAAGATATAAGGATTATTCTGATAAATGTTCTTCCAAAAAATCGGCGATTCGTTTCGATGCTTTGCCGTCACCATAGGGATTGTGCGCCCTGGCCATCCGGTCATAAGCCTCTTTATTGTTCAATAAGTTTTCCGTTTCCATGATGATTTTTTCTTTCGAGGTTCCCACGATCCGGACGGTTCCCGCCTCAATAGCCTCCGGCCGCTCGGTGACATCACGCAGCACCAGAACAGGTTTTCCAAGGGAAGGAGCTTCTTCCTGTACCCCTCCCGAATCTGTGAGGATGAGATAGGATTTTGCCATAAAATTGACAAACGTACGGTATTCCAGAGGCTCGAGCAGTGTTACGTTCTCAAGGCTGCCCAGAATCTTTTGAGCCGGTATCCTGACATTCGGATAAACAAAACGGCATTCCGGATGACGTACGGACAGCTCCCGGATCGCTTCCAGAACATTTTCGAGTGGTTTCCCGAAGCTTTCACGGCGGTGGGCAGTGATCAGGACCATACGCTGATCACCGTACCGTTCCAGTTCCTTGTGATGGAAATCTCTGTCCACGGTCATGAGAAGCGCATCGATGACTGTATTGCCTGTAATCAGGATACGGTCATCAGGGACACCTTCTCCTGTCAAAATCCTGCGGTTCGTTTCCGTGGGCGCGAAATGGTAATCTGCCAGGACTGAAACCATTTTCCGGTTCATCTCCTCCGGAAACGGGGCATACTTGTCACCTGTCCTGAGACCGGCCTCCACATGCCCCACCGGTATTTTTTCGTAATAGGCTGCCAGAGACCCGAAAAAAGTCGTGGTCGTATCGCCCTGGGTCAGAACACAGTCAGGTCTGACGGATTTCAGAACCTCTCCGAAACGTTCAATGGCTCTTGCAGACAGCTGGAAGAGCGACTGATCGGGGGTCATCAGATTTAGGTCAATCTCCGGTTTGATATGGAAACAGTCCAGGACCTGGTCGAGCATCTCTCTGTGCTGTGCAGTGACAACCACTACCGGAACCATCTTTTGCCTTCTGGCGATTTCGAGAATGACCGGAGCGAGTTTGATCGCCTCCGGGCGGGTTCCGAAAATAATCATGATCTTTTTTACAGGCAAGCTTGACTCCTCAGAAGCGAATTTGCCGTGCAGAACCGCAGCATGAGCCTGGACCGGTACAGGATCCTATTTTAACAGCATCATCCACTTTATAGCCCTTTCCTTTCCTGCATCCAGCCTGCAGAAATAGATGCCGGAAGGACAGCTGTTTCCGGATGCGTCTTTCCCATCCCAGGTCATCCTGTGTTCTCCGGCCATGCGATGACCCCGGGCAAGGCGGCATATCCTTTCTCCCTGCACGTTCAAGATATCACATGTGACATAACACGCCTCTGGGATCTGAAAAATGATGCAGGTTTCCATGTTGAAGGGATTGGGAAAGTTCTGGAAAAGTTCAAATCTGTCCGGGATCCCTCTTGTGATATGATCCTGAACATCCGTTGAAATGATGGTGATCCCTGTTTCAGGTGACCAGCCGCTCACAATGGATGTATGCACTTTGCATCTTGCCTGAGCCTTTACCGAGAAAGTGCCGGCACTGTCCCACATATAACTGCGGGAAGAATCACCCCAATCCGACTGATTCCCGTTCCCCCAGTCGAACCTGTATTCAACTTCATGTCCGAGATTGCTCGATGAACCGCTGGAAGTGCACGAAACCTGTTCAAGCACCTCTCCGCCGGATGGCAAAACAGGCGGGGCCGGCGTTGAGACCAACTCAGAAATCTCTTGAAAATAGGCGGTTACTGTTTTATCCCCATCCATAATAATCGTGGCAGTATCATCACTCCCGGTTGCTGCGCCCTCCCACCGGTCAAACCGGTTTTCCGCGGACGGGTTAGCTGTAAGCGCGACTGTTTCCTCGTGATTGTACTCAGCCTTGTCAGGGCTTGGAGTGACTGTTCCGGATCCATCGACGATGACGGTAAGTATGTGTCCGGAAACCGCGACAGTCATTCCATTGCTCCACGCGGATTCAACCTCCGGATGGATCTGACACCTGGCCTGTGCTTTTACCGTATAATTCCCCACCACCCAATAGGTATGGTCCTGGCTGGAAGCTCCCCACGCGGAAAAGCCGGTATCTCCCCAATCGAATCTGTACTCTACAGAATGTCCCAGATTAGTCGAAACACCGTCCGCTGTAAAAGTCAAGGCCTGCGCCACCTTTCCAGAAGAGGGCCCGGAAGGTGTGTCCGGAGCTGTCACCGCTTCCTGTGCGGCCTCTCCGCCTTCAATGGCATAGATAAAACTGTCATCGGATCCGGCGAGCACATCCTCGCTCCCGTTTCCGCTGATATCCGAGGATGAGGAGACACAGATCACCGTTCCGGTCGCTTGATAGGATCATAGGCCTTCACCTGTGCCGGAGCTTTTTCCGTCAATACAATACACGACATTGTCCTCACCTCCGGCAATGCAGTCTTCCCCGCCGTTTCCATTGGCATCCCCTATTGAGGCCACGCTTAAAACCGTGCTGCCTGTCTGGTAAGACCATAAAACAGAACCCGTAAGGCCTGACAGACAGTAGATATAATTGCCTTCGCTCCCGGCAATGCAGTCCTGAACATTGTCCGCATTCACATCTTCCAGAGAAGCCACTGTTTTTATCGTAGAACCTGCGGTGAATGACCAAATTTTGCTTCCTGAACCTGAGCTTCCGCCTGAAAGACAGTAGATTTGATTATCTTCCCCTCCTGCAAAACAGTCCGGTTTTCCGTCACCGTCAACATCCTCTACAGAGGCCACGGATAATACGGTACTTCCTGTTTTATAGGACCAAAGGAGGTCTCCTTTTCCCGAACTGCCTCCGGAAATACACATGACCCTGTCGTTCTCGCTTCCTGCAAGACAATCATCTATACCGTCCCCGTTCACGTCCGGGATGGAAGTGACGGATCTGATGGCTCCCGGATATGAAGTGAGAAAGGACCACAAGAGCTGGCCGTATGCACCATCCAGGCAGAGAACATAGTCATCCCCTGTGCCTGCAAGGCAGTCATCGATCCCGTCACCGTTCACATCCCGGATCGGGGAAAGGGTCCATATATCCCCCCCTGCAAAATAAGACCAGACAATGGATGTCAATCCGTCCGTGGGTTTTCCGGTCATGCAGTAAACCGTATTGTCCGCTGCACCTGCAAGACAGTCATCCACCCCGTCCCCATCTACGTCCTTCAGGACAGCTACGGTCCAAACATCCGCACCCACACCCCATGACCAGATGACATCCCCTTTTGTGTCACCATCGCCGGAAAAACAATAAATCCGGTTATCGCCCGATCCTGCGAAGATATCGGCAAAACCGTCTCCATTCACGTCTCCGGATGAGGCAAGGTCATTCACAGACCAGTCCGCCGAAGTTTTCCACAGAAGCGAACCCGGTTCCTGCCCGGATACGGTGGCCGCTGAAAGCAGGGTAATGACAAGCCCTGCACGGACAATGTCATGATAGGTTTTCAACATAGTACTGCCTCCTGAAGTGATAAACAGCATTCAGGTGAAAGGATCTCTACCAACCGATCCAGAAGATGACACCTGCCTTTCTATCCTGATATTTTTGAGGGAAAGGGTTGGGATCCTCCCCTTCGATCCCGAAATAGCTTCCCCATATCCACTCCACAAAAAATTTCAGATCCAGGTCCTGGATGGGCTTGAAAAAGATTCCCGGCCCGATTTCAATTTTATTATTCCAGAAATCCCGGTTTGTGTCCTTCATCAGATAGATCACGCCAAACCCGTCAAGAGACGTTTTCCAGAAGCGCAGAAGCCTGAATCCCTGCTTTGTATGAAAATAGGCGATGATATTGTCCTTCTGGCTCTGGTAATAACTGATGTCGCTGTACATTTCTCCCCAGAATGTCAGAGGCAGGAGGGTCAGCGGGGAATCATCAAAATACTTGTCCCATCCGTGCCAGAAAAGAAGTCCTGTACGAAAATCATCGTACTTTTCTCCCTGCGGCAAAGGAAATCCCTCAGGAATATTTGTATATTTCCCCCACAGTCTCTCCACATAAAGTGCCAGAAAAACTTTCAGCGCAAAACGGAAACGCAATCCCATTCCGCCTTCCACACGGTTGTTCCAGTAATCCCGCTTGAGATCCCTGCCGTACCGTATGAAGCCGTACGACTCAGCCGTGGACAGGGGAAGACCGTGTATCCGGAAACCAAACCGCACATGAGAAGTTGATATCAGATTATTGTCATAGCTCTGGAACGTCATGGATTCGTCATAGAATTCGCCCCACAGTCTTAATTTAAAATTCGATGGTTTATCCGAAATTACAGTTACGCTGTCCTGGGAAGCCTGTAAAACACGGGGTGCAAGTCCCAGACTTAACAGGAGCAGAAGAATGACATTTCGGAATTCAGGTCCGGTCAGGAGTCACCTCTTTTGTTTTTTCCCCGAGCACAACCCTTTCTGTTTTATCCCACACACCCTTCCGGATACCGGCCACATCCAGATAAAATGATCTGAATACTACATAGATCCACATCTGGCAATAGGTGAAATACATCAGTACCGAAATAAACATATTCAACGGTGTATCTTCATTCTCATAGGACAGTACCAAAATAATTTCCAGCATGTACATCAGGAATGCGGAGATCCACACTGCCGTATAGGGTCCGGGTACCGTGACACTGATCACACCCAGAAGGCAGAAGAGAAAAATCAAATGCGACACGACTATGGCGATAAGGAACAGGTAATACAGCGCAAACAGATAGAGGAATTCCATGGACAGAAAGCGGTCCTTCAGCCGTATGGCCTCTTTAAAGAATTTTCTGACCACATAGTTGTTCCCTCTCACCCAGCGTGTCCTCTGGCGAATCCAGGTCCGCCATTTTTCAGGCTCCTGCTCCCAGGTCACGGCATACGGCACGAACTGTATTTTCCATCCTTTGCGGTAAATACGGATACTCAGCTCCGAGTCTTCAGTGATGGCTTTTGGATCCCAGCCGCCGCAGCTCAGGAGCACATCTTTCCGGATCACGCAGTTCGTACCGGGAAGCATGGCGATTTGAAAGGCATGATAGCGTCCTGCCTGAAGTATCCACTGAAAACCGAGCGTCTCGATATTGATGAACCGGGTGAGAAGGTTCCGGTTCCGGTTGAGCGTCCTGAATTTACCGATGACAGCACCCAGTTTCCCGTTCCTTAAAAGTGCCAGAACGAGCTTCTTCAGAGATCCGGGCTCCGGAATATTATCCGC
>CAYXFJ010000158.1:500-7193 GCA_964464265.1 uncultured bacterium | reverse complement strand
ATACGTTCGCCATAAAGCCTCAGGGTATTCTCATAAGCCGCTTCCATGACCGCCACAAGAGGGACCTGTTTGAGGGAAGCGATCCATTCGATGGATGTACGGATGTTTGAGGGCTCGTTCCTTTCCCCGGGAACAGGCCCGAGGACAGGGCTGTCCGTTTCCAGCACAAGGCAGGAAAGGGGAAGCTGCTTCACGAGTTTCTTCTTCTGCCCGGACCGGGCGATCGAAGGAGGGATCGAAAAAAAGTATCCTGCCTCTACAGCGGGCATCGCGGAAGAGGCCTTCCCGTCAAAAGCGTGAAGCTGTACTCTTTTCGCCCCGCATTCCAGTAACAGAGCCACAGCATGCCTTCCCGCAGAGCGGGAATGTACATTTAGCGGCAGATCCAGTTCCATGGAAAGGGAAACGAATTTCCTGAAAATTTCCTTCTGTATTTCCTTTTCTTCCTCTTCTTTGACCACCCAGTGATCCAGACCCACCTCGCCAATGGCTGCCAGACGTGCCCTGTGACCGCGAATAAAGGTAATCATACACTCCGCTTTATCAAGGTCAAGATAGGAAGGATAGAGGCCTGCAGCGGGCTTGAGCATACTGAACCGTGCTGCCAGATCCAGGTTCTTCTCTGCATCCGGCTGGGTCTCGCTGACGGAGACCACAGCCTGTATTCCTGCATTTCTGGCTCTTTCGAGCACTTTATCCCTGTCAGCATCAAAAACAGCATCTGCAAGATGGGCATGGGTGTCTATGATGGGAATTTGTCTCATGGATCCAGTCTGCGCTTCAGTTGATAAACGGTAAGAACATTTGCGCGGACTTATCCTGGAGCCGCGCCACATTCAAGCGTAATGACTGATATTAATGATTTTCAGCCTTATAAACAACGCTTTTTCCTGTCCACCGGATCATTTCCATTTTCCTGAATATTGCTCTGTATTACTCCCGAATCCATTTGCTTTCCTGCGTTTTTTAATTATATTAACCAAAGCAAGCGTATTCTTTGAATATTTTTATCAAAATGCGAAGGTCCATGATCCCCGAAATTCTTCTCTTCCATGAAATACATCATTTAATAACAGATAAGGAGACTTCAGAATGAAGTCCATTGCCAGCCTTCTGAAAGACACGGCTTCTAAAATGCCGGACAGGCTAGCCGTGCGTTTTATAGGATCCAGCACCACCTATGCCGAACTGGATCAAATGAGCGACCGCATGGCCAATGGTTTGAAGAAAAAAGGCATTGGGCCGGGCGATCACGTGGCGCTTTACTGCATCAACTCGCCTCATTTCATGGTCTCCTATTTCGGAATACTCAAGACAGGTGCCTCGGTGGTGCCTATCAATCTGCTTCTCCATCCGGAAGAGGTGCAGTATCTTCTCCAGGATTCGGAGTGCAAAGCGCTCATCTTTCATGAAGTGAAAAACGAGGCGGTTGCTGCGATCAAATCCAGCCTGGACTCTGTCAAACATTATATCGCTATCGGAAAGAATACCTTTCCCGGAGCGGATAACTTCGCGCGGATCGTGTCCGAAGAACCCGGAACTCCCCTGCTTGTCGCTCCGGACAAAAGCCACGATGTTGCCGTGATACTCTATACGGGGGGAACCACCGGCCTTCCCAAAGGAGCCATGCTCACACACGATAACCTTCTCTCGAACATCACCTCGGTGATCAATGCCCTGGAACTGGACAGACATGAGGATACGTTCATAACCGTGCTTCCCATGTTCCACTCGTTCGGCGCCACAGTGGGGTTTCTTTCGCCTGTGGCTGCGGGATCAAAAGTCGTTGCGCTTCCCCAGTTCGCGCCAGAGGCCACCTGCAAGGTCATCCAGGACGAAAAGGCCACGGTCTTCCTGGGAGTACCGACCATGTATGCGATGATGGCCAATCTCCCCCAGGAGCTCCACTACAATCTCAGGACTCTGAGAATTTGCATCAGCGGAGGCGCTGCCATGCCCATTCCTGTGCTGGAGCGTTTCGAGAAACGTTACGGCGTGATCATCTACGAGGGCGACGGACCTACGGAATGCTCGCCGGTGACCTGTGTGAATCCCATAGGAGGCAGGCGCAAGATCGGATCCGTGGGCATACCCATTCCCGGCGTGGGCATGAAAGTCATGGATGACGAGGGAAATGAGATGCCTGTCGGAAAGATCGGCGAGGTCTGCGTCAAGGGGAAGAATGTCATGAAGGGATACTGGAACCAGCCCGAAGAGACGAAAGCCGCTTTTCACGGCGAATGGTTCCGAACGGGAGATCTCGGCAGGATGGACGAGGACGGATATTTCTATCTGGTGGACCGCAGAAAGGACATGATCATTGTTCACGGGATCAATGTGTACCCACGGCAGGTCGAAGAGGTTCTGTACAAACATCCGGATGTGGCCGAAGCTGCGGTCATCGGCATACCGGACGAGCTTCACGGAGAACTGCCGAAAGCTTTTGTTTCTCTGAAAGCGGGTCATGACGCGAAGCCACGGGAGATCATCCAGTTCTGCAGGAGCCATCTGGGAAAGCACGAAATACCGAGATGGGTCGAGATCATCCCTGCACTGCCAAAAAGTGCCGCAGGCAAGATTCTCAAGAGAGAGCTGCGCGGAACCGAGATGAAGAAACGGCAGGCGAAGAAGTAAGCCGCCTTTGAGGCAGGCGGCTCCTCATCCGGCAGCCACAAAAGTGAGGCGTCTTTGATCCAGGTATTTCCCATCGTCCGGCGGCACCAGAGGAAGCCCAGGAGCAGGTTTTGAAGATACTGATGATCAATAAATATCATTTTATCAAAGGCGGATCAGAAAAATATCTCTTTGAACTGACCGGCGTACTCGAGAAAAATGGCCATCGCGTAATTCCATTTGCCATGAAAGATGAAAAGAATGAATCATCGCCTTACAGCAAATATTTTGTGGATAATATCGAATTCAATTTTCAAAAAAAAAGTGAGAACAGCTTAAAGATTGCAGGCCGCGTCATCTATTCAAAACATTCCCAGAAAATGCTGGAAAAATTAATCAGAAAAACAAAACCAGATATCGCCCACCTTCACATGATCGACCACCAGATTTCACCCTCAATACTCAATTCATTACATCAATATAATATACCGATGATGCAGACCGTTCATCAGTACAAAATGATCTGTCCCAATTACCGGTTGTATATCGATCATAAAAGAGCGATCTGTGAAAAATGCCTGGGCGGGCACTTTTATCATTCCATTCTGGAAAAGTGCCATCATCATTCATTGACGGCCAGTGCACTGGTATGTGTCGAAAGTTATATTCACAGGCTGCTGCGATTATATGACCGGGTTTCTCTGTTTCATGCTCCAAGCCACTTCATGGGGATGAAACTGAAGGAGGGCGGCGTAAAACCGGAACGGATAAGGGTACAATTTTTATCGATGGATATGTCGAAATACAATTATCATCCTGATTCCGGTGACTATTTCCTTTATTTTGGAAGGCTCAGCGGTGAGAAAGGCCTTTTTACCCTGCTGGAATCGATGCGACTGCTTTCAAAAAGCCGGGTCAACTTATGGATCGTGGGCGATGGGCCGCTGAGAGATGAATTAGAATTGTACACACGCACTTTTAAGTTATCGAATATCACGTTTCTGGGTGCCAGATTCGGAAAAGAACTGCGTGATATAGTCGAAAAAGCGCGATTTGTCGTTGTCCCGTCTGAATGGTATGAAAATTCTCCCCTGGTCATTTATGAATCTTTTGCCACGGGGAAACCGGTCATCGGCGCAAACATAGGGGGTATACCGGAGTTTGTCGATGAAGGAGTGAATGGTTACCTGTTTGATGCCGGTTCTGCCGGCCAGCTGGCTCAGCATATTCCTCTTCTTTATTTCGACCGCCAGAAAACAAGAGAACTTGGCAGACATGCCCGTGAAAAAGCAGAGCAGGAATTTTCCTGGGATAACAACTATGCCAGAATGCTGGCATTATATCAGGAAATAATGAATGGTTGAACGAAGAATCAACATGCTGCAGATTGTCAATGGACTGGCTATTGGCGGCGGCGAATTGAAACTGCTCGAACTCGCCAGGTCTCTGGATAAGAAAAAGTTCAATATTACCGTATGCAGTGTTGGGCAGGGAGGTCCATTAAAGGGAGATTTTGAAAAGCTGGGGATAAAAGTCTTTGTCATTCAGAAACTGCATAAATATGATTTTACCCAGATTTTTAAAATTGTAAAAATAATGCGGCAGGAAAGGATCGATATTGTTCAGACAACCCTTTTATATGCTGATATCATTGGTGCGTATGCCGCTGCACTTGCCAGGGTTCCTGTCGTCATATCCTGGGAGGTAGTATCGGGATTTTATGGATTGAAACATATCCTTGCTTACAGGCTTGCCCTGAAAAAAATCGACAGGATCGTTACTGTATCCAATGCCATACGTGAAATAATGATACAGGAAAGAAAAGTCAACCCCGAAAAAATTCAAACCATCCATTACGGGATAGACACCGGCAAATTCAGACCCGATAAAAAAAGACAATTACAGTTGAAGCGCGAACTGGGCATCAAAGATCATGATATTGTTCTGGGCAGCGTGGCTCGTCTGGCGATTGAAAAAGGGCATGTGTATATTGTTGAAGCCGCAGAAAAAATTGTAGAAGCACATCCGCGTGTCAAATTTGTTTTTGTCGGGGACGGCCCCCTTTATTCCGACCTGGTCGCAAAAATTCGGTCAAAGAATCTCCAGGATCATTTTCTTTTTCTGGGCTTCCGCAAGGACATCCCCGATTTACTGGGTATCTTCGATGTTTTTATCTTAGCCTCGCTTTTTGAGGGATTTTCAAATGCGGTTTTAGAGGCGATGGCTTCTTCAAAGCCGGTTATTGCCACGGCTATGTGGGGAACGCTTGAAAGCGTGGTGGACAATGTCACCGGTTATCTTGTCCGGCCTCAAGATCCGGCAGCCATTGCAGAAAAGGTTATTTCCCTGCTGGACAATCCGGCACAGATCCGGCAGATGGGTGAGGAAGGCAGAAAACGAGTGGATCGCTATTTCAGTCTGGATGTACAGCTCTCTCAATTCGAAAAATTATACGATGATTGTATCCGGATGAAATTGACTCACTGTATGCCGTGATTTACCATCCCTCCGATTACGCTTGACATCCTGCTCCATTTTGTTTATTATTAAGGCAGAATATCCATACAGCTTATGCATTTCCTTCCCGATCGTTGGAAACAAACAATCCTATCAAGTGTAATTCATGAAAGGTGCTCCCATGAATAGAAGGACTTTTCTTGAAACGAGTGCCGCGGGGGCGGGTACCGTCGTTTTCGGCGGTTCTTTTTCAGGCAGTCCCGGTTCATCCCTTCACGCGATGCCTGGAACACCGGCATGGCCGCCGGTCCGCATCCATAAGGTCTTTCTCGGAGGAAAGGACGGATGGCCTGATCCTGAACTGGACGAGGAGGCAGAGCTCATCCGGCTTGAAGCATTCCTCGGACAAAGTGAAGCGGCTCTGGGCGATGTCCGTTTCGTGGGTGAACGCCGCTGGACCAAAACGCCGGAGGAAATTTCAACTCTGGTATCCCGCCTTCACGAAGCGGACGGGGTTCTTATTTTCAACAGCGGGGCAGTCCTCGAGAGCAGGCTGGAGCCTCTGCTCAATACCGGCTTACAGACCGGACTCTTCTCGCAGATGTACAGCGGTCATGACTGGTCAAAAGTCTGCAAGATGCAGAAGGAAGGGAAAAAGGTCGTGCTTCTGGCGACCAGTGATTTCGGGGAGATCACAAAACTGGGAGCGCTGATGCGTGTGGCCCCCAGGCTTCGCAGAACCCGCGTAATCTGCATCGGAAACCAGTGGGGCGTTACCCTCCTGCCAGAACTCAGGGAAAAGATCGGCATCGAGACCGTCACCGTGGATATGAACAGGGTGAGGGGCGTATACAGCGAACTCAAGGCGAAGACCGTTTCCGAAGAGGCGGATGACTGGATCAGGAAGGCCCAGAAAGTGATCGAGCCCACGAAAGAGGACATTCTCAAGGCAAGCCGAGTGTATCTGACCCTGAGGCAGATCATCGAAGAGGAAGGGGCGCAGGCCATCACAGTCAACTGTCTGGGCGGCTTCGCTCTTGACGAGCTCGGCTATCCCTGCCTCGGATTCAGCAAACTGAACGATGAGATCATTCCCGCTGCCTGTGAGGCGGACATGGATTCTCTGCTCACCATGCTCATTTTCAAGTATGCGTTCGGCATCCCGGGATTCATCACAGACCCCGTATTCGACACAGCCACAAATACCGTAGTGCACGCCCACTGCCTGTCCGCCACGAGAATGAAAGGTCCTGACGGACCCCGGAGCCCGTACATCATCCGGAACCATGCGGAAAGGCACAAGGGAGCCTGCCTTCAGGTCAAGCATTTTGTCGGCGAATCCATGACCTGCGCAAAGCTCTTTAATCTCGACTATCTTCTGGTCTCCACGGGCACCATCACAGGCAATCCGGACAACAACCGCGCCTGCAGGACCAAAATGGCAACCAGGGTCGCTGACGCAAGAAGCATGCTGGACAACTGGGGCTGCGGGGTGGTCACCGGAAATATGGTTGAGCACCTGCACCGCGTGATCTTTTACGGGGATCATCTCCAGGACATGAAACATCTCGGTGTGCTCATGGGCCTCAAGGTACTGGAAGAAGTGTGATCCGTTTAATGCCC
>CAYXFJ010000158.1:0-429 GCA_964464265.1 uncultured bacterium | reverse complement strand
GGCGGAGGGCTGGGCTCCCAGCCGCATGACAGAAAGCCCTGCTGCAGCATTTGCAAAACGCACCGCTTCCGGCAGGGACATCCCTTCCGAAAGGGAAACAACCAGTGCCCCGTTGAACACATCCCCCGCTGCTGTCGAATCCACAGCCTGGACCCTGAATCCGGGAACAAGCAGATACCCTCTGGGCGTGGCGATCACAGCGCCCCTGTCCCCAAGTGTAACAATGACAGTCTCAAGACCCCTGTCGAACAGAACACGGGCAGCCTGATTTGCGGTTTTATCGTCGGAAACCGCCACTCCGGAAAGCATCTCCGCCTCATGCTCGTTGGGCGTGATCAGGGTGAGATACCCGTACAGTTCTTCCGGGAAGGGCCGGGCGGGCGCCGGATTCAGTATGGTCTTCACCTTCTTATCATGAGCGATCCTGGC
>CAYXFJ010000157.1:3315-7218 GCA_964464265.1 uncultured bacterium | reverse complement strand
CGTACAGCCTCGAGCGAAAACGGCTCATCGAAATGGGATTGAAGCGCATACCCCTTTACGGTCCACTGCCCGTAACAGTGCCGGGCTGTGTGGATGGCTGGTTCGCACTGCACAGCCGGTTCGGCAGGCTTTCCATGAAAAAAATCCTGGAGCCTGCGATACAGTATGCCAGGAAAGGATTTCCCGTATCGGACCTCATCTCTTATGACTGGAACAGAAATGCCAGAATCCTGTCTTCTTTTCCGGGTTTTAAGGAAACATTCATGCCCGCTCCGGGACCTGGCCAGATATTCCGAAATCCGAAACTGGCCGGCACTCTGGAAAAGATCGCTTCTCTGGGCAGGGATGTTTTCTACAGAGGCGAAATTGCGCGTGTCATTGACAAGTTCATGAAGGATGCTGGGGGATTTTTATCATACAAAGACCTGTATGATCACGCATCAGACTGGGTTGAACCTGTTTCCACCAGTTACCGGGGATATGATGTCTGGGAACTTCCACCGAATGGCCAGGGCATCGCTGCTCTTCAGATACTGAACATACTTGAAGGATTTGATATCCGCAGCATGGGTTTTGGAAGCAAGGAATATGCTCATCTCTTCATCGAAACCAAAAAGATCGTTTTCGAAGACCGTGCACGTTTCTATGCTGATCCCGATTTCAATCAAATTCCTGTGGATGTACTCATCTCCAAATCTTATGCAGCCGGAAGACGGAAACTCATAGATCTCGAACACGCTTCAAATTCCTATCCGGCAGGAGATCCTTTTCATCATGGAGATACTGTATATCTTACTACAGCCGATTCGGAAGGCAATATGGTCTCTCTTATCCAGAGCAATTACATGGGGATGGGTAGCGGTCTTTCCCCTGACGGACTTGGATTTGTCTTTCATGACAGGGGCGAACTATTCACTCTTGAAGAAGGCCATTTTAATACTTACGAGCCTCACAAACGTCCTTTCCATACCATAATACCTGCTTTCGTCACAAAGGACGGCCGTCCGTTCATGAGTTTTGGCGTGATGGGAGGTGCAGTCCAGCCTCAGATGCAGGTTCAGGTCCTGATCAACATCATCGATTTTGATATGGATGTCCAGGAAGCGGGAGACGCACCCCGCATCCTGCACTCCGGATCTTCGGAGCCCACAGGAGAGATCATGACAGACGGCGGAACAGTTTCCATTGAAAGTGGTATTGCATTTGAAACTCTCAGGGAATTGAGGAAGATGGGACATAAAATTGGCATTAACGTGGGAGGGTTCGGGGGATATCAGGCCATACAGTTCGATCCTGTATTTCGCATATATTTTGGTGCATCTGAATCGAGAAAAGACGGACAGGCATCAGGTTTCTGATTTACCCAAAAAGAGCCGGATCCTGTTCCCATAAAGAAAACCCTTGATAAAAAGGGCTCGTTTACGTATTTTTTCTAAAAGAACAGTACTACCGCTTACGACAATGACACTGAAACCCCATCTCATCATTTTCCTGAGCATGAATTTCATGTCTCTACATGTGCGCGTTACAGGCCAGAGCGCGCAGAACGAGGTATGGAAGGCGAAAACCCGTCTGAATTACTATACAAACGAAAGTACGGCGGAATTGATACTGAATGTACCAGGCCGTCTCTCAAAAGGCATCTCGGTATCTCTGTATTACAAAAACAACATCATAATCAAATCCTCCCCTATCACTCAGACGAATACAATTCTCCCCTTTCCCCTGGCGGATTTCCCGGAAGGGCGGCAATTGTGCCTGTGTATTTTATCCAGGGATGAACAGACAGTAGATTCCGCACAAGTCGAAATCGTCAAGCTGCCCCAGAGGACCAACGCAGTAAAAATCGATCGTCTTACCGGAGGTCTGGTCGTGGAAGATCTTCCTTTCTTCCCGTTTGGATTTTACTGCTACTCCCCTGTCAGTTCGCTTCCGGAGGAAGAAGTGGTCCAGGGATTTAATATGATCTCCCCGTACCAGACCAATGACGTTAAGACATTCAAGCAAAGAAAAGCGTACATGGACAGGTGCGCGGATCTGGGTATGAAAGTGCATTACCATTTGCTCGATGTGATTGGTAAAGGAAATAGTCAGGATAATATATCGAATACGGTGAGCAATGATTTGAAAAGGCTGCTTCTTAAACAGGAAGTGGAAGCATTCCGGGATCACCCTGCACTGCTTGGGTGGTATATTTCCGATGAGCCCGACCTGCACCGCACATCACCGGAAATGTTACAGAGCGACTGTCTCTTCATCCATGAACTGGATCCCTATCATCCTGTCTCCATTGTATTTATGGCTCCTCATAAAGCGAAGGTCTATAGAGAAGCCATGGATATTGTCATGTCCGATCCCTACCCCATCCCGAATCAGCCGGCGTACATAGTTGGGAATGTCGCAAAGCTTCTCCACCGTGATTTCGCTCTTGAAAAACCTGTATGGATCGTGCCCCAGGCTTTTGGAGGAAATGAATGGTGGAAGCGCGAACCTACCCCGCATGAAATAAGGGTGATGACTTACCTGGGCATTATCCACAGGGCAACAGGAATTCAGTATTTCATCCGTCACGGACCGAACCGTTTCCCCAAATCCTTGGATTTATGGAGTGAATGTGGAGTCATTGCCAGAGAGATCGCAGAACTGACCCCCTTCCTTCTTTCTGACAGTGCTGTTCCCGCTTTCCGGCTCTATCCGGAACATCTGCTGGCAGGAGCATGGGCATACAGAGGAAGATTTCTGATCATTGTGGTGAACACGGAAAACAGGCCAGCACTTATGAACCTGATCCTGCCGGAAGCTCAATATACAGGAAAAGCGGATGTCCAATTCGAGAACCGCGAGATCGATGTGGTCCGCGGTCAGATCAGGGACATGATCGCTGGATACAGCACACGGATATACCAAATCCCCGTGAATTCCGTCATCGAAGAAAATCCATTTTCAGAAACAAATCTCATGTCCAATAGTAGTTTTGAAGACATTTACAGTACAGGCGTTCCATCAGACTGCTATGCACTTGCGGGCGGAGACAGGGGTTCGACATACTTTGTCGATTCCAGGGTTTCGATGCACGGAGAGCATTCACTGAGGCTGACCGCTCCAAGAAAAAACGGAGGTGTCCCTCTCTCTTTCTTCCCCGTATCCATCAACCCGCAACATTCGTATACATTCTCTATTTACGGAAAGACAGATCCAAAATCCCTCGAGTCAATTATTGAAAAAAAAGGGTTCTGGGAAAAACTCTTCTCTCTTTTCAAAAACCGAAAACCGGAAATGACCTTCCAAATGTCCATAGGAGACATTTCCCGCAGTTACATTCTCGACTCCAGATGGAAGAGATATGATCTCCCTGTCACACCGAACGCCTTCGGTGAACCCTTCAAGGTCACCCCCAGACTTGTACTTACACAAAAAGGAACAGCCTGGTTTGACCTGATAGGAGTTTATGAGGATCCAAGAATTTCGTTTACAGTCGATCCATCCCGGGGGGTGTTTGTCAGTATGTCCACTGTCATAGAGAATGCTTCGATCCACTATACACTGGATGGATCCGAACCCGATCTGAACTCCCCCCTCTATAAGGAACCTCTCCTCCTGACTGAGGCAGGTGTGATCACTGCAGGGATTGCAGTGGAGGATTCCATACGGGTCTTCACGAGTGAACGGGTACAGGTTCATAAAGGCATCGGGAAACGGGTGACATACCGTTCAAAATATGCTCCCGGATATCCAGGACAGGGGAAATTCACGCTGAACGACGGCCTGACCGCATCCCCGAATTACCGGGATGACCGCTGGCAGGGATTCGAAGGGAACGGTATGGATATCACCTTCGATCTGGCGAAGCATATGGATCTTGAAAAACTTTCGGCCTCGTTCCTCCAGGATATTGCCGCATGG
>CAYXFJ010000157.1:0-3284 GCA_964464265.1 uncultured bacterium | reverse complement strand
CTGCAGACGGCCGTCTTTTTACCACTCTTGAAACCATCATGAGCAGCGTGTCTTCACGGGAGGAAAAGGCCGGTGTGAAATTATTTGAGATAAAACCGGTTGAAAGCAGGGCGCGATATGTCAGGATCCAGGCAAGGAATATCGGGCGATGTCCTTCCTGGCACAGGGGTGCAGGAAACAAGGCTTTGCTTTTTGCTGATGAAATCGTTATCGAATAAAATAAACCGCGGATCCTGTTTCATAAGTTAAAATCCCGATAGGATTCAACAGAAACACCAAACACCGAGGAGCTACCATGAAACATTTGCTATTTCCGGTAATGGCTGTTGCCGTGATGATGTCCTGCGCTCAGCAGAGAGTCGCTCAGCAGAAAGTCAGTGAAAGAATTCCCATTGTACCCAGACCTCTCAAGGTAGAAATCAGAACAGGAGAATTTGTCCTGGACCCCCGGATACAGGTGATCCTTGAGGGAGAGGACGAAATGCTCGATGAGCTGGGACTCTATTTCGCCGAATATTTGAACCGGTCTACAGGATGGAAAATTCAGGCAGTCCGCGGACCATCTTCGAAATCTCCTCGGGTACAGTTCATTCTGGATAAAGAAGTATCCTATCTGGGCAATGAAGGATACATACTTGATGTGAACCCTCAGACTATTGTCATCCGGGCTGGCGGAGCTGCAGGTATTTTCTATGGTGTCCAGAGTTTGAGACAGCTTTTACCTCCTGAAATGGAAAAAGAAAAACCCAATGTCACCCAGTGCACCGTTCCCTGCGTACGGATCGAGGACAAGCCCAGATTCTCGTGGCGGGGAATGCATCTCGATGTATGCCGTCATTTTTTCCCAAAATCCTTCATTCTGCGGTATATCGACCTGCTGGCTCTTCACAAGATCAATGTTTTCCACTGGCATTTGACCGAAGATCAGGGATGGCGCATTGAAATCAAGAAATATCCGAAACTGACTGAAATCGGCTCATGGCGCGTGGACCGAAGCGATGTGCACTGGAATGAAAGAGAGCCTCAAAAACCGGGTGAAAAAGCCACCTATGGCGGTTTTTACACACAGGAGGAAGTGAAAGAGGTCGTCGCATATGCAAAAAAACGCTTCATCACCGTGGTCCCCGAAATTGAAATGCCCGGGCACTCCGTTGCCGCGCTTGCTGCCTACCCGCAGTATTCATGCACAGGAGGGCCTTTTTATGTGATGCCCGGAGGGTACTGGCCAATCACGGATATCTACTGTGCTGGTAACGACAGCACGTTCACTTTTCTGCAGGACATTCTCAATGAAGTAATAGACCTCTTCCCGTCAGAGTTCATACACATCGGTGGAGATGAAGCCCACAAGGCCAACTGGGAGAAATGCCCCAAATGCCAGGCGAGGATCCGCACGGAAGGGCTGAAAGATGAGGCTGAACTGCAGAGCTACTTCATCAAGCGTATTGAAAAATTCATTAATTCCAGAGGCAGACGGATGATCGGCTGGGACGAGATCCTCGAGGGAGGGCTTGCACCAAATGCAACAGTAATGTCATGGAGGGGTGTGGAGGGAGGCATTGCAGCAGCGGAAGCAGGTCATGATGTGGTCATGAGCCCCACTTCCCATTGCTATTTTGACTATTATCAGGCCAAAGATGGAGAACCCCTTGCCATAGGCGGATTTCTCCCCCTGGAGATGGTATATGAGTTCGAACCTGTACCTGATGCTCTTGCAGACAACATGAAAAAATATATACTGGGTGCACAGGCAAACCTCTGGACCGAGTACATTCCGACTCCCGAGCATGCTGAATATATGCTGCTTCCCCGGCTTTCAGCCCTTTCAGAGGTGGTCTGGACGGACAGGCAACTGAAGAGCTTTCGTGATTTTAAGAACCGCATGGGGTACATGTACGACCGTTTATCTGCAATGAAGATCAACTTTCGGCGCTGATAGGAAGTATGCATAGAGGAATTGCTCTATTTCGAGAGTGCGGGTGAAAGCATGATCGAATAGAACCATCAGGGGACGGACTTTAACCGCAGGTTATCAATGGGTTCCATGATAATCCTCAGTGCATCGATTTCAAACTGGAGGAGATGTTAAGAATGAAAATCATTCCGTTGCTTCCGGGGATGCTTCTGGCCATGTGTTCTTTATTTGCAGAAGAACAGCATGACTGGGAAAATCCGAAAATCCTGGGTATCAACAAAGAACCGCCGCACTGTACAATGATGGTTTATCCTGATGCTTCAAGCGCAGTCAGCGGGGATCGTGCTTCCTCCCCTTATTTTCAATCACTGAACGGAATATGGAAATTCAACTGGGTAAAAAAACCATCAGACCGGCCGGCAGATTTCTATAGATCCGATTATAACCTCGAGAACTGGCATGATATCAAAGTGCCGTCGAACTGGCAGATGGAAGGATTCGGGCATCCGATGTTTCGAAATGTTACTCAAACCTTTAAATCCGACCCTCCGCGTGTACCCAAAGATTATAATCCTGTAGGATCGTACCGCCGGGTATTCATTCTTCAATCCGGTGGGTTCTTACGGGACAACCTTCGCCCTGCCACCCTCATGGAAGGAAAGGATTGTACTCATCCATTTCGATGGTGTGGAATCTGCATTTTATCTCTGGATCAACGGCCGCAAAGTGGGATACAGTGAAGGCAGCCGAACTCCCGCAGAATTCGATATCACATCCTATGTAAAGGATGGAGAGAATATCCTGGCTGCTGAAGTGTACCGCTGGTCGGACGGGTCCTACCTTGAATGCCAGGATTTCTGGAGAATGAGCGGTATTTTCAGAGATGTTTATCTTTACTCCATACCCGGAATTCATATACGCGACTATGAAGTGCGGACAAATCTGGATACGGATTACCGAGATGCTTTACTGAATATCAGGATCGCGCTCCATAATTATAGAGACCTGACGGAAAAGGGAATGCACCTTGAGGCTGTGCTGATGGACATCAAGGGAACTCCTCTGTCCGGACCTTCAAAGAAAACGAAAACCATCACGCTGAAGGAAAAAGAAGAAATCCATACCCTTGAAATACGTGTGAAAAATCCTCTTAAATGGTCTGCAGAGTCCCCGAACCTCTACACATTGCTACTGACACTGAAGGACAGGACAGGCAGGATATGGGAAATTATCCCTTCCAAAATTGGTTTCCGGAAAGTGGAAATCAAGAACGGGCAGCTTCTTGTCAACGGGGTCGCCATTCTTTTAAAGGGGGTAAACCGCCACGAACACGATCCGGTCACAGGGCACACAATCTCCGAATCTTCCA
>CAYXFJ010000156.1:1146-7287 GCA_964464265.1 uncultured bacterium | reverse complement strand
GGACAGCGCAATGAGGCCGCCCAGTATCCAGCAGAAAAAGACCCACCCCGGTCCCGGCAGCCGGGAGGCCATCAAACCCGAGGTGGTAAGGATCCCCGCTCCTATCATGTTCGCAACAACAATGCTCGTTGCAGTGAACAGGCCTATGCTGCGGCCTACAGCGGGCTGTTTCTGTGCTATCTGTGAAGGATTCATGGTTACCGGATGTTATGAACAGAAAGAGATAAAAACACCGGAAATGATCATCCGTACCTGATCCACTTCAGGGTTTCTTTCAGCGAGGGTTTCTTGCCGTACATGAGAATACCCACACGGTATATCTTGGCAACAACCATGATCAGGAGTACGATCGAGAGGATCATCGTGAATATGGACAGATAGGCTCCCGAAGGAATGACCGGATCGCTGACCGCAATTCTTGCGAACATCACCAGCGGGGTGAAAAAGGGGATGAGCGACGCCCAGAATGCCATGGGAGTCTCAGGATTCCTCGCCACCGTGAACATGATGAAATATCCGATCATGATGATAAATATAAGAGGCATTTGAAATTGTGTGCCTTCGTCCTCCGTATTGACCATAGCCCCTACGGCAGCAAACATCGAAGAGAAAAACACAAAGCCGAGCAGGAAAAAAATGATCATGAAAATGAAAATCGAAGGTGTGAAATGAACCTGTCTGATGAACTGCACGATATCCGGCGTGCTCACTCCCAGCCTGTTCAGAATGGGTTCTCCGTAAACAGCAAAAATGTAGATCATTCCTCCAAAAACAAACAGCTGGGTGAGTCCCAGCCCGCAGATCCCCATAAGCTTGCCGACCATCAGCTCCACGGGTTTTATGGATGATAGTATGGTCTCCGTGATCCTCTGGCTCTTCTCCTCGATGCTGCTCCTCATCAGTGTCTGTCCGTAAATCATCATCAACAGGAGCAGCACATACGTGAGCAGATAGGCGAGAACGAAACTGGGAACGCCGCCTTTCTGGATCTCGCCCTCGTCAGTGATCTGGCGGCTTACCAGGTTCACCCTGCCCATGGCCATCTCCTCCCTGATCTGCCTGGAAGACAATCCCAGTCTTTCGAAGCGCATGTTCGTGACAATCCTTGAGATCACGCTCCTGAAAGCGTCCTGTTCCTCAAAATCACTGACATTCCGTGCCGCATACCGAACCTCCCTGGAATCGATCACATCAGCAAGAATGACCAGATATCCGTCGATCTTTTTATTCATGACTTCGCCCTGAAAGGCCGTGAGGCTCGCTTCCAGATCTCCTGCTGTACCCTGAAGGATGAAGCGGTACTCCGGCTGTCCGTTACTCAGGGTATCTGTGAAGCTCGATGTCAATTCCCCGAACACACGGCCTGTCTCGTCCACCACATAGTACGTTTTTCCCGATGCCTTGAAAAGTATCCTGGTCAGGTAAATACCACCGAACAGGAATGCCAGGATCAGGGGAAAGAGCAGCGTACCGATAATAAAGCCTTTGGTCCTGGCGCGTGTCAGGAACTCCCTTTTGATCACAGCCAATATTTTCTTATTCATGCGCTTCCTCCGTATGAATGCCCTTCACCGTATCTATGAAAATGTCGTTCAGCGAGGGTTCCTTCACTTCAAACCGTTTGACATTACAGCCGGCCACAGCCTCTTTCAAAAGCTGCTGGGTATCTGCGTTCCTGATGAGCTGTATTTCGACCGCATTTCCATAATCGTCAAACCTGGAGATCTGTTTGGATTTCTTCAGGAAGGCACTTTTCCCTTCATATTCGATAAACACATTTCTTCTCCCGTAACCTTTTTTGATATCCGCCAGCCTGCCCTGAAGCACCGCTTTTCCCTTATTGATCAGAAGTATCTCCTCACAGAGCTTCTCCGCGCTTTCCATGATGTGGGTTGAGAAGAGGATGGTGGTTCCCCCGTTCTTGAGCTCCAGAAGAATGTCCTTAAGAAGATTGGAATTGACCGGGTCCAATCCTCCGAAGGGCTCATCCAGGATCAGGAGTCCTGGACTGTGTATAATGGTCGCAATGAACTGTAATTTCTGCTGCATCCCTTTTGAGAGTTCCTCGATCTTCTTGTTCTTCCATTCCGTGAGGTCCATACGCTCCAGCCAGAGGCCTATTTTTTTCTTTGCCTCCCTGCTGTTCATTTCCTTGAGCTCCATGAGAAACAAGAGCAGATCACCCGCTTTCATCTTCCTGTACAGTCCCCGTTCTTCCGGCAAATATCCGATGGAATTGGTGGCTTTGCCGGAGAAAGGCTTGCCGAACAAATGTATATGTCCTGAATCAGGAAGGATGATGTTCATGATCATGCGTATGGTGGTCGTTTTCCCTGCCCCGTTCGGACCGAGCAGTCCGAATATAATACCTTCTTCCGCTGAAAAGGAAACCCTGTCCACTGCTGTAAATTTCCCGAATCTCTTGACAATTTCTTTCACCTCAAGCATCTTCATGGTAACCTCGAATTTTTTCAAATTCATGAATCACAGACCTGCATTCGCTGGTTTTCTCTGAATCTTCATGTCATTCTCATCCGGTTTGACCGAGACACTTTTTAACCGATGACATGATCTGCCCGGGTTTCAATCCCTCATCCAGCGCCATTCTTAAGGGACGGCTGATCGTGTCTTCCAGAAGCTTCACTCTTATCTTTTCTTTTTCCATTTCCGTCAATTCACGGATAAAAAAGCCGGATCCTTTTCTCGAAAGAACAAGACCTTCCTTTATCAGATACTCATAGACCCTCTGCACAGTAATGACACTGATCTTGTTTTCCCTCGATAACATGCGGATGGACGGCAGGTTCTGATGCGCCTGTAGATTTCCTGTCAAAATTTGAGAACGGATTTGCCGCAGGATCTGGCTCTGAAGGGATTCCTTTGAATGTTTCGAGAGGGAAAGCAGCATAATCCTGATTCCTTTTGGGAAGGATGAATCGATAATATTTGTATATACGCAATATATACAGCATTGTTTCATATTGTCCGGAATCACCGCCATTCTATGGCAGATCTCCGGTGAATTCACAGCCACTATGCCATGACCTTCATGCGCTCTCTCCGGGACGGACGCAATTTCGTGCAGGTCACTCAAGGATCCCGATCACTGTCTTTTTTTACCCGGCGAATGCCAGCCGGGGAGACCCTTTAAGAATGAAATTTTTTTCTTGCTTATTAACTGCTTTTTCATTATTGTTTTAGGCTAATACACTTCTCCTGTATTTGAAGTCCACCCTTTCCACAGCGGTAATGCATCTCTGGCAAACGCTGTACAAATTCACTGATGGAGCTGGCCATGAAGAAAGTCATTATTATCGGACTGCTGCTCATAATAGCTCTCCCGTGTCTTGCTGAGAATTATCTTCTCAACGGAGGGCAGGCATCAGAGATCAGGTATAAAATGGTGCAGGAACTTCAGCCTGCGCCCGGCATCCGTTACCTTGTCATCAGCTATGTCATACCCCAGAATTTTGAATCTCCGAGTTACAATCAGAAGATCCTCGGCTTCGAGATGACATTCTCCACCAAACCCAAAAGAGAAGCCAGAACGAATGATATTCATGGCAACCAGATTTTGAAAGCGATCTGGATGAATCCTGAGAAGCCGATACTGGCAACCGTGCAGTTCACAGCTGTCAACTTCACCACTTTGAAGGCAATCGAAACCCAGTCGCCGTTTCCGGTGAACAGCCTCCCTGACGAAGCGAAAACCTATCTGGCCTCCACACGTCAGGTCCCGGCCGATCATCCTGAGGTGGTGCGGCTTTCGAAAAAACTGACAGCATCTTCTTCGTCTCAGATCGATGCAGTACAGAGCATTCTGACCTGGGTCATCGACAATCTCAACTACGTGCTGGTGCCTGAAAGCTACGATGCAATGTATTCCATGAGGACGGGGAAAGGCAACTGCCAGAACTTCTCACATGTGGCTGCAGCATTGATGAGAGCCGCCGGCATACCTGTCCGCATTGTAAACGGTGTGACCTTGAAAGAGGCCTTTGATATTAAAATGCGGGGCGGGACACTGACCATGCGCATGGCGCAGGGAAGGCATTCCTGGGTAGAGGTCTTTTTCCCGGACCACGGGTGGATCCCTTTCGATCCCCAGCAAATGCAGCTTTTCGTCAGCAACAGGTTCATACGGGTGGAAACAGGGCTTGATAATGCAGGTGCAGTGAACGACGGCACTGTGCAGTGGACATGGGAGAAGGGGAATAACAAGCCTCCGAAGTTTCAGGAAACCATAGAGGCCAGTCTTCTCAGGGATAACGTGACCCTGACTGCAGATAAACAGAAATACGGCCCCAGAAAAATGCTCTTCACGCCAGCCGTGGAAGCCTCTTTCAGCGAAATGGCTCTGGGGAACAGGGAAGAAGCTTCGGCTCCTGTGGTCATACAGGATCTGAACGCCTATACCTTCAGGGAACCCGCTGTTTTCGGGAATCTGGAATTTCCTGAGAATGTGGACTTTCTGGGAGCAAGCGGACCTGTGGAATCCGCAGATGATACGACCATGATGATCCGCAAGAATTTCCTGGTGGAAACCGCAGAATATGTCACAGGCCAGGGGCAGAAATACGCACAGACCTTTCTCGTCCAGGATCCGGTCCAGGTGGACCGGGTCGGGCTTGCCCTGCACAAGTTTGGAGGTTCAGGGCAGCTCTGGGTGGAACTGCTCAGGGATGACGGCGATGGGAAACCCGGGGAAATGATCGAAACCAGCCCGATCCGGTCATCAGAGAGTATAGCGTTTTCCCCCGGTTACGTCTGGGAAGATTTCACTTTCACGGAAAAACCCGTCATACTTGCACCCGGAAGGTACTGGATGACCTTTTGCTATACTGGGAGTCCCATCATCAACTGGTTCTTCACTTATGGAAAACCGGTAGGCCCTCCGGACGGCACTCGGTACAATACGATGTTCGACGAGACATGGAGCCGGAACCTGACCTATGAATTCAATTACAGGATAACAGCCCGTAAAGGTGCCCGGTGAACGTCCGGATCCTCCGGAGTACGGATACTGAATAATGCTGATCTCCTTCGACGAAATAGTTCGTACGCTGTCATCCATACTGAAACGATACGGATTCAGGGACGACAGGGCGGATGCCTGCGCCTCACTGTTCGCAGAAAACAGCCTGGAAGGCGTTCATTCCCACGGTATCAATCGTTTTCCAAGATTCACGAGACAGATCGAGAGAAATGAGATCGTTCCCGGTGCGGAGCCAGAAAAGCGCTCCGGTTCCGGCGCATTCGAGCAGTGGACGGGAAACAGGGGTCCGGGTCCCCTTAATGCCATTCTGTGCACGGACCATGCGATGGCTCTCGCCAGGCAGTACGGTATGGGCTGCATTGCGCTTGCCAGCACCAATCACTGGCTGAGAGGAGGGACCTACGGGTGGAGGGCGGCCAGGGCAGGTTTCGGATTCATGTGCTGGACGAATACAGAGCCCAACATGCCCGCATGGCAGGCTCTGGATGCACGCCTGGGCAACAATCCGTTCATCATCGCAGTACCCAGGGGAGAAGAGTCCATCGTACTGGATATGGCCATGTCCCAGTTCTCTTACGGAAAACTCGAGGTCTTCGCCCGTGAGAAAAGGAAACTGCCTGTGGCCGGTGGATTCAATGAAAAAGGAGAACTCACAGACAATCCATCGAAAATCATTGAATCCTGGCGTGCGCTTCCCATAGGTTACTGGAAAGGAAGCGGATTTTCACTTCTTCTCGATCTCATGGCAGCCGTGCTGTCCGGAGGCCTGGCCACCTGGCAGATAGGTGAGAGAGAATCCGAATACGATGTATCCCAGGTGTTCATTGCCTGGGATCTCCAGTCACTGCCTCATGCGGACGGTATTGAAAAAATAGTGTCAGCCATCATCGAGGATTACCGGAATTCCGAGCCTGCTTCTCCGGATGTGGAATTCTTTTATCCCGGTGAAAGGGCCCGCAGGTTCCGCGAGGAGTATTTGAAGAACGGTATTCCTGTGGACGATAAGGTCTGGAAACGCATTTCTTCCCTGGAAAAAGGAGGTCCCGGAAAACCTTCCGGCTGATGGGCTTACGGTCGATGGCCTCCTGCGCGGAGCACGGCTGCACGGAACACTGGGGAATGAAAAACTGTGCAGACTACGTGGC
>CAYXFJ010000156.1:0-1136 GCA_964464265.1 uncultured bacterium | reverse complement strand
CCTCGGCGGTCAAGGACCGGAAGCCACCCTTGACCTGTTTCGCCGCATCATCCAGAACACACCTGCGCAGAATACGGACACGCGGAACACGGCCACGCGGAGCACAACTGCCAGAACACGGCTGTAAGGCGGCCAGACTGACGGAAAAATGAAAAGCCCGGTGCCTTCTCTCAATGTAAAGAGAAGACAACCGGGCTTTGTTTTTCTCTATATCCGGCCGGATTTTCCAGCCGGTGAAAACATACAGGGTTGCACCGGAAACGGTCAGGGCTATGCGAGATCCAAATCCGGCGTTAATCCCGCGTCAACCGGTTATTTCAGAAGCATGCAGCGGCCGGGACGCGAACATTTTTCTCCCTGCGCGCTGTAAAGATACACACCTGACGGCAATGGCCTCTCGTCCTGATCCGTACCGTCCCAGTCGAACCTGTGAACACCTGCCTGGAGGCTCCCGGAGCGGACCAGGGTTTTCACGATTCTGCCCCGGATGTCCAGTATCTGAACATTGAGCCTGTCCCTGGCGGGAAGAACGATCTCGAGGTGCGTCACCGGATTGAAGGGATTCGGATAATTGCTGAGCGTGAACTCAACAGGCAGATTGTGATCACGTTTGGCGACGTCCGTACCGCCGTAAGTAAACAGCCACCGCTCCTCATTCACCCACTGGGAACCGTCCCATGTCTGAAACAAATATACGGTGTTGTGGCCATGGGCATCATACGTGTACTGGTCCAGCCAATAATTGACCCACGCGCTGCCGTCCCATGTTTCGTATAATTCCTGGGTGAGATAATGCTGGGCGTTGTACGTGTATGTGTAACGGTCGACATCGTCCCATGAACTTCCATTCCATTCCTGATACAGATCTACTGTACTGTTGCCGGAGGCATCGTATGAATAGGTCCACTTATTGTCATCGGACCAGGTCTGTAAACCCATATCAAAGGTGCTTTCGGTTTCGGTAAGAGGCAAACCCGAAGCATTGTAAGTATATACTATTTTGGAAACAGGGAACGTCATGCCCGGGCCCAGATCCATAGAAGTCAGTTCCTCAGTAACAAGTCCCTGGGCATTGTACGTGTAAGTGGTCACGTAAAATTTCATCCAGGCGGAACTATCCGTATCCCACACATACA
>CAYXFJ010000155.1:0-7350 GCA_964464265.1 uncultured bacterium | reverse complement strand
GCGGCATTCCCAATCCAGGAGAAGCACCTCTCAGACTGAAGCGGAAGCCGCTGGCGCTTCTGGGAAAATCCTTTCAGATACTGGGGACCGCATTGAAAGAAGCGCCGGAGTTCGCTGCAAAAAAGCGCAGGGATTCACTGAAGAAAAAAAGCCGGACGAAAACTCCGGAGAAGCCAGAGGGGAAAAGGCTTTAGGGAAACGTAATTAAAGGTTAAGGCAATGAGACGCACAAATCTCCTGTTACAGGCTACGGCCATTCTTTTTACCGCTGTTCTGTCTGCCCAGGAACCATTGACCATCGCCGAATCCAGCGGATATACCGCCACATCCACATACAGCGACGTGATGGACTTCATCCTTGCATTGGGGAAGAAAAACATGCTTATCAGGGTCGAGACTCTCTGTACGAGCGGTGAGGGCAGAAAGGTGCCCCTGATCATTGCAGGCGATCCTGTGCCCTCCTCCCCCTCCGAAATGCAGTACGATGGAAGAGCGGTCATCTACATCCAGGCCAACATCCATGCAGGTGAAGTGGAGGGAAAGGAAGCAGCACTCATGCTGCTCAGGGATATCCTGGATGAAAAGGAATCCCCATACTTGAAAGACCTCATCCTTCTTATAGCGCCTGTTTTCAATGCGGACGGAAATGAAAGAATCAGCGTTAAGAACCGTCCTTCGCAAAATGGCCCTGAAAAAGGGGTAGGAGTACGTTATAACAGCCAGAATCTGGATCTGAACCGGGACGCAATGAAACTGGAAAGCCCCGAGTTTCAGGGACTTCTCTCTCTGGTGCTCAACCGCTGGGATCCGGCACTTCTCGTGGACTGCCATACCACCAACGGTTCCTATCACACCGAACCCGTGACCTATATCTGGCAGTACAATCCCAACGGCGAAAGATCGCTTATTAAATACATGAGCGACTCCATGATCCCTTTTGTTCAGAAACAGCTGTCATCCCGGTACGGTGTGGCTTCCATACTCTATGGCAATTTCATGGACTGGCAGAATCCCGAAAAGGGCTGGTCCCCTGAAAGTCCGGAACCCCATTATCTCACCCACTATGTCGGCCTGAGAAACCGCTTCGCCATACTCAACGAAAATTACACCTACGCGGATTACAGAACACGGGTCTGGGGATGCTACTATTTCCTCAGATCCGTTCTGGACTACTGCAGCGGTCACGCGAGAGAGATGAAAAAACTCATCGCCGAAGCGGACCGGAAAACGATCACGAGGGGCATGAAACCGTCCGCTGCCGATTCCATCGGGATCGAGTTCGATGTCCGGTCGGACAGGAAAGTAATCCTAGTGGGTTATGAAATGGAAGTAGAGCAGGCAGACGGCCGGCCGAGGCTGAAAAGAACCGATAAAACAAGAACGTACACGGTTCCCTTCTTCGCCGATTACTTCCCGAAACGGTCCGTCAGCATGCCTTTCGGATACCTGATCCCTCTACCCGATGACGAGATCAGGAAAATACTGATTCAGCACGGCATTGTCGTGGAAACACTGGCGGAACCGGAGACACTGAAGGTCGAGGCATTCAGGATACGAGAGATGAAACAGGCTGACAGGCTTTACCAGGGGCATTACATGAACGAGGTGAAGGGAGCGTACACAGAGGAAATCCGGTCTTTCCCGGAAGGAACATTGTTTGTCGGAATGGCCCAGAAACTCGCCAATCTGGCATCCTATCTTCTGGAGCCGGAAAGCAGGGACGGTCTTCTGACATGGAACTTCCTCGACAGGTACCTGGTCATGCAGTGGGAAAGGGGATATCAGACAGTACCGGTTTACAGACTGATGGAACCCGTGAATTTCAGCAGGCTCCCCGCGCGCTGATAGATACATAACGAAAAAATCCGTTACGAAAAAGATTTGCTAATAATAAGTGGATTGGTTATATTTTAATAATAATTTATGTACAGCAGCCGGGGGAACGGCCGGAAAATATCATAAGCCGTATGCGAATCCGTAAAGTCTTCATCGAGCATTCTCTGCCTCCCCTGCCTGACAGAAAAGACCGATACTTCCCCGTGAGGTGAGGTCATGAAAATGTCAAAATCGTCCCTGCAAAAACAAGGATTGCTCAAGGAGATCGAGAATTACGAAAAGGAGCTTCTCCGTCTCAAGCCGCCGGATTCCCATGTCCAGTTATGGAAACACACCCGTTCGGGCATTGAGGAAATCATCCGGTATTCACAGGCTCCCTACCTGTCACAGAAATACAGGTTGCCCCTGATCCTGATCGCCACTCCCGAAATCGTGTATCTGCCGAAGAACATGGGAGCGCTGGCCGATGTGATCACCACCGGCGACGGGGGCGGTCTCGCCGATATTTCCGCCGCGCTTGTGGCAGAACTCAACAGGAGAGGCGTCAACGTACAGGTGACCCTTCCCGAATACCAGAACCTCTTCAAGGATCTGGCCCGAATCACCAAGAGCGAATATGAGACTCTGAGGCGTTCCGTACGGGATTCCTCCCGCATCCATCCGATCACGGATGACATCTTCAAAATGGCGCAGAAGGTCTATGATGACCGGTCCGCAGGGATCGACAACGTGAACGTGAGGCGATCTACCGCTTTCATGCGGGGAGTGATCTCACGTCTCTTGCCTTTGCTTCAGGAGCAGAATGAGCACATACTGGTGCATTGCAATGACTGGATGACGGGCCTGATCCCCCCGGCCGCGAAGAGCCTGGGCGTGCAGAGCCTCATGACCTTCCACAATGTCTTCACTTTCCATCAGGCACCGTCCGACCTGAGAGAGCACAGCATAGATATCGAGCCGTTCTGGAAAAACCTCATTATCGATGGGGAACCCGGGACTGCGTACAAGTCCTATACACGGATATTTGCCGATGATCCCCCCGTGGATTTCATGAACTCCGGCCTGTATGCCGCTGACATGATCAACACGGTGAGCTCCACCTTCCTGAAGGAAATGGTGGCCGGATATTTTACGGAGTACAATATCATGCCCGAGCTGATGCGTGATATCATCCGCGACCGGTACGTGGAAAACGACGCTCTGGGCATTCTCAACGCTCCGGCCACTGCTGCAGACCCGCGCAGGGACCGCAGCCTTGTCCAGAATTACTGGCATGAACCCGCGTGCCGGGGTAAGTGCGCCGACATCAAGACCGGCAAGCTGGCCAACCGGCAGGACTTTCAATCCATGATGGGGTTTCCTGAAAACAGCCAGGGACCCATCTTCTACTGGCCCTCCAGGATCGTGAGACCTCAGAAAGGATTCGATCTGCTCATCCGGTGCCTTCCAGCCCTCATGTACAACTATCAGGCTGACAATCTGAAGATCGCTGTGGTGGCCAATGGAGAGCAGGAGCTCATCAGGCTTTTTCAGACCTACGAGGCTCAGTACCCGACGCGTATCCGCTATAAACCCTTCTCCAGGGGACTCAGCCAGATAGGCCTTGCCGGATCGGATTTCGTGCTCATGCCTTCTCTCTATGAACCGTGCGGAACGCCGCAGGTGGCAGGCCAGCTGTACGGCACACCGCCGGTGGTCCGGAAAACCGGAGGCCTCACGGACACGGTCAAGACCCTCTCATTCAACGGTATAGATGGAAGCGGTTTTATGTTCGAAGAATTCAACGAAGACGGACTGCTCTTCGGATTTTCCGAGGCCATGAAGTTCTGGAGGCGGGACGAGCCTTTCCGGTATCAGGTTCTGGCCAGGATCATGAAAGAGGCTTCCATCAAGTTCAATATCAAGAATACGGCCGATCAGTACATACAAGTGTATCAGGAAATTTTCAAGAAAAGCGGCGCTTCGGTAACGGTTCTGTGACAGCGTCCACATTCCGGCTTCCTTGTGAAGCCGATCCGGATGCCACTGAAAATGAATCGCACTTAAACTAACTCTTGAAGGACCAACTCATGTTCATGTCCCGGATCGGTGAATTCGCAGCGCTCATGACCGCTGTGTTCTGGACCTTCAGTGCCATTGCCTTTGAGAGGGCAAGCCGCAGAGCCGGTTCTCTTTCCATCAACTGGCTGCGTCTTCTGCTGGGACTCGTTATGCTCAGCATTTTCACTCTCTTTACCAGAGGGCAGTTATTACCTCTGGATGCTCCGGGGAGAACATGGCTCTGGCTCTCTATTTCCGGACTGGTGGGATTTTCAATCGGGGACCTTGCCCTTTTCGAGGCTTTTGTCGTGATCGGTTCGCGAATATCCATGCTGGTCATGGCGGCTGCTCCTCCCCTGACCGTCCTTTTCGGATGGCTGTTTCTGGGGGAGACCCTCTCCGGTCTAAGCCTTCTGGGCATGGCCATTACCCTTGGAGGGATATGCCTCGTTTGCCTGGAAAGGGGGGACGGAGAGAAGAAGTTATCTCATCCGGTGAAAGGCGTGTTTCTGGCCGCAGTAGCAACACTGGGCCAGGCAATTGGCCTGATCATGAGCAAATATGGAATGGGAACATACAGCCCGTTCGCAGCCACGCAGATCCGCATAATTGCAGGTCTTGCAGGTTTCAGCCTGATCTTTTTATACACGAAGCGCTGGAGCAAAATCGCTCTCGCCCTGAAAAACCGTAAAGTCATGGTTCTTACCACGAGCGGCGCCCTGTTCGGACCCTTCCTGGGCGTATCCTTTTCGCTGCTTGCAGTGCAGCGCACAATGGCAGGCGTTGCCGCCACTATTATGGCCACGGTTCCTGTGCTTATCATTCCTCCGGCTGTTCTTCTGATGCATGAGAAAGTCACTTTACGGGAGGTAATTGGCGCTGTGATGGCCGTAGCCGGTGTAGCGCTGCTGTTTCTGTAATGTGGTGCCTCATGATTATCCGAAACCAGGAAACAGATGAGAATGAATAAAAAGAGCTCAAATCTTACCCCATCCAGTACCGAACAGATCGCCATCGAACGGAGCGGACTGGAGCTCAGGTATCCCTCCGAGCGGATCGGGGTGATCGTGGTGAGCAATTTCCCGTCTCTTGGAAAATTAACAGCTCTCCGTTTTATAGAATGGGTTCAGGATCATCCCGGAGGGAACATCTCTCTTCCCACAGGCAAAACACCCGAACATTTCATACGGTACGTCATGCACTATCTCAAAACCTGGGGAAAGAGCGAGACCCGGAAAGATCTCGAGGAAAACGGTATTGATCCCGGGCGCAAACCTGAGATGAGGGGTCTGCATTTCATTCAGATAGATGAATTCTATCCCATTCTCCCCCAGCAGCACAATTCCTTCTATTACTATGTCGAAAAATATTACATCAACGGCTTCGGCCTGGATCCGGATCTTGCCCTCCTCATCGACAGCTCGAAGATCGGCATTGCGGACGGAGTGGGTTTTGAGAATGTCTGGCCGAACGAAGTAGTGGATCTTTCGCTGCGCTACCGGCATCCGGCAGGCAAACTTGAAAAACTGCAGAAAAAAGTCCTTACAACTGTAGATGGATGGTGCTCTGACTATGAGGAAAGAATACACACGCTCGGAGGCATAGGTTTCTTTCTCGGAGGGATAGGCCCGGATGGCCATATTGCCTTCAACGTCACGGGATCTGACCCGCATACCACGACGCGCCTCACTCCCACCAATTACGAAACGCAGGCTGCATCCGCGACGGACCTCGGAGGCATAGAGATCTCGCGCAAACACCATGCGATCACCATAGGGCTTGAGACCATCACCTCCAATCCGGACTGCACCGCCATTATCATTGCTGCCGGGGAAGCCAAGGCAAAAGTGGTGAGAAATGCCGTGTGCGAACCCCCATGCATCCTGTATCCTGCCACCTCGCTCCAGAAACTTCCGAACGCCCGGTTTTTCATCACTGAGGGCGCAGCCAAAGACCTCAGGGACAGGCAGCTTGTCCGGTTCAAGAGCATGGAGACAGTGCCCGAAAAATGCGCCGAGAAAATCGTCATCGATCTCGCCCTGAAAAAAAGAAAACGCATTGTCGATCTGACACCGGAGGATTTCAAATCCAATGAATTCGGACGCGAGCTTCTCGCGCGGCTCGGCACCAAACCTCCGGTACTGATACGCGGAATACAGGAAAAACTCATACAAAAGATCACATCAGGCGCAGATACCCGTAGCAGAACTGTTTTCCTTCACACGGCCCCTCATCACGATGATATCATGCTGGGCTATTTCCCTTTCGTGGTGCGTCATATCCGGGATAAATCCAACCAGCACACCTTCACCTACATGACCTCGGGCTTCAACGCGGTGACCAACACCTATGCCCTCGCCATGATGGAAAACCTCAAACGTTTTCTGAAGGAGCCGGATTTCCAGGCCCTGATCATGGAGGGATATTTCACCCCCGGACATATCACAGGTTATAACCGGGATGTATGGCAGTACCTGGACGGAGTGGCTGCAAAAAACGACCACATGAAAAAAGAAGGTGAAGCGCGCAGGCTGTTCCGCTGCCTTGCAGAAGTGTTCGAGGAGGAAGATGCGGAACACCTGGAATACCGGATCGACGAGTTGATCAGCTACTACAAGACCCAGTATCCCGGGAAAAAGGATATGCCCCATATTCAGAGACTCAAGGGCATGATAAGGGAGTGGGAAGCGGACTGCCTCTGGGGATATCTGGGATTTGACAAGCGTTCTGTCCGGCATCTGCGGCTGGGATTCTATAAGGGAGACCTGTTTACCGAGGAACCCACCCATCAAAGGGACGTGCTCCCCATCCTGCAGCTCCTGAAAGAAGTGAAACCCGATGTGGTGACAGTGGCCCTTGATCCCGAAGCGAGCGGACCCGATACCCATTACAAGGTGCTACAGGCAGTTGCCGAAGCCCTGCGCCAGTACGGTAAAATCAGTACAAAAGATATAGAAATCTGGGGATACAGGAACGTCTGGTACCGCTTTCATCCATCAGAGGCGGACTTTTTCGTCCCGGTTTCCCTGAACATGTTCTCCCTCCTGGAAAGCGCTTTTCTCAATGCATTCGTCTCTCAGAAAGAAGCGTCATTTCCCAGTCACGAGTATGACGGCCCGTTCTGCGGTCTGGCCCAGCAAATACAGGTGGACCAGTACCACATGATCAAGACCTGCCTTGGACGGAAATATTTCAACGAGCACGAACGTCCCCTGATCCGGGGAACACGCGGATTCGTTTTCCTGCGCCGCATGACGCTCGAGGAGTTCTTCAGCCACGCGCGTGAGATCAAAAAGGCTACAGAAGAGAACTGAATACTCTCAGCGCAAAGAGACTGAAAGCTTCTCCGACAGACAGAGGGGGATGCGTACATAGAGCAGACAGTGTACTTTTCCGATAGAGAGGACGGCGGACATCCGTTAAACCGGTAACTTTTCCGGCAGGCAGCCCGGGTCATCCGGTAATAAGAAAGGG
>CAYXFJ010000154.1:2881-7365 GCA_964464265.1 uncultured bacterium | reverse complement strand
CTGCTTTGCACTCTGGATGGGCCTGACATGGACTGCCAGTATACAGACCATCATTGCCGGGGCATTCGTGTCGATCCTTGTGGGACTGATTTTCGGAGATCTGTTCATCACATCCCCCGCGAAACTGCTGCAGCCGCGGCGCTGGATGTGGTTTTTTCTGTATATGCCGGTATTTTTCTGGGAAATGACAAAAGCCAATTTTGATGTCGCCTACCGTGTCCTTCATCCGAAGATGCCCATTCATCCCGGGATCGTCAAAGTCAAAACCAGAATCAAATCGGATATGGGAAAGACTTTTCTTGCCAACTCCATCACCCTGACGCCCGGAACATTTACAGTGGATATAAAAGACGAGTTTTTCTACATTCACTGGCTCAATGTCAGACACAAGGATGTCGAGAACGCAACAAAAGATATCATTTCGCTTTTTGAAAAATATCTGATCAAAGTATTTGATTGAGAGGCATATGAACACATATTTTCTTATTCTGGTCGGCTGCTGCTTTGCCTGCATGATCAGGGCCTGGCTGGGAAAGACCATCCCGGACAGAATGGTCGCTATTGATATCATGGGAACCCTGGCTGTAGGCATGACAGCGCTTCTGTGCATTATCACAAAAAGAGACTTACTGATCGATGTCGCCCTTGCCTGGATTTTCCTGAGTTTCATAGGAACGCTGGCACTGGCAAAATATCTGGCACATAAAACACTGGACGAGTAGAGATATGAGCTGGAATGAATGGATAGGCATGGTGGTGATCGGAGTGGGCGTAACGTTTGACACCCTGGGATGTATCGGCCTTCTCCGGCTTCCCAATGTCTATAACAGACTTCAGGCAGCAACCAAGTGTGTGACTTTCGGGACCTGCGGTATCCTGTTCGGCATATTCTGCTACACCGGACTCAACAGTCTGGGCGTCAAATGCCTGATAGGTATTCCTTTTGTTCTGCTGACTTCCCCTGTGGGAGCTCATGCTATAGCGAGAGGAGCGCATCTTTTTGGCGTGGAACTCTGGGATAAGGCTGTGATCGATCAATATCATAAGGATCGTGGAGACAAACCGATACTGTAATTGGGAAAACGATGAAATATCCAAAACTACGAGAACTGAGAGAAGCAATAAAATCCCTTTTCTCAAAGCCTTACACGGATAAATTCCCCGCGGTTCCACATGAACCCGTGGATGGATTCAGAGGGAAACCGGAATATTTCGAAGAGTATTGTGTGGGCTGCGGTGCGTGCGCAAATGTGTGTCCGGGCAATGCGATCACTGTCATCGACCCGCCCGAACCCGTGGCCGTTCAGGACAAGGCTCCTGTACGAAGGCTCGAGCTGCATTATGATATGTGCAATTTCTGCGGCAACTGCCAGGCAAACTGCATCACGGAGAAGGGTGTACAGCTCACCAAAAAGTTCGACCTCGCTCTTTTTGACCGCAAGCTTGCAGTGGAGAGCATCGATCACGAGCTTATAATCTGCGAGCTGTGCGGAGCCAAAGTGACCACCCGAAACCATTTGAAATGGCTGGTCAAAAAGCTCGGTACCCTTGCCTACGGAAATCCGGCGCTGCTCCTTGTCTCTCAGAGAGAGCTCATCCCTGTCGAATCCGGCAGCAAAGGCGAGGACTTGAGACGGCCTGATCTGTTAAAAATATTGTGCCCTAAATGCAGGCACGATGTGGTGCTCAAGGATATCTGGGGATAATATCCGGAACCGGGTTATTCAAATCAGAGTCAATGAAAAAGCCTCTTAATGAAGAGGCTTTTTTTATGGGTCTCCATATCGCTCCGCCATTCGAGGCGCCCTTCTCATTTTTAACTCTGTACCGTTCTGCTATCCAAAGAACCTTCTCATTTTTAACTCTGTACCGTTCCACCCTCTGAAGGGCCCTTCTCAAAAAACGCTTGACATTGAAATCTTCATCAATTATATTCCTATACGTACACTGATAGTTTGGAATATACATATACGTTTGGAGGTAGGATGAAAAAGAATGTTCTGACCCTGGAAGAGCTGATTTCACGGGTTCAAATTTCCGAAAAAATCATCAAGGAATGGGGAAAAAGGCAGCTCTTTCACCCGGCGGGATTCAGGGACGAGGACATCCCTCTGTACTCCGAACAGACCATAGAGCGGATCAGGACGATACAGTCCTTTGTGGATATGGGATACGATCTGGAAGAGATACAGAGGATCATGAAAAAAATAGGTATGCCGAAACGGATAGCGCCCGGAAAGGAAAAGAAGCCTCTCGGAAAATTCCTGACCGTGGGCAATCTTTCTGACAGGGTGGGCGTCAGCGCCCGGACGATCAAGCACTGGGAGGATAAGGGTATCATTGAGCCGGATACAAGGAGCGAGGGGGGGTTCCGCCTTTATTCGGAAGATTATATTTACATATGTGAACTGGTCCGGGACCTCCAGCTTTTCGGATATTCTCTGGAAGAGATCAAGATCAAATCGGATTATTTCCGGGATTTTCTCGACCTCCAGGAAAACTGGCAGAGCATCCCCAAAAAGGATGTTGCGAGAAAGCTTCAGTCCATGCTGAAGGAGATAGATCAGGTCTTCGAAAGAACCGCGCAGCTCAGGAAAGGCATGCAGCGCTGGGAGGACCTTCTCAAGAAGAAGAAAAAAGAGATCATCAATATCAAAAACCAGAACGACAAGAGAAGCGTCACTCGTGGAGGAGAGAAAAATGCCTAAAATGATATTCATAGAGCCAAAGGCGCCAAATTATCATATATTCTCCCAGTTTGCTTTGCCCAGACTGGGAAGTTTTATACTGGCCACCATGATGAAACAGCGAGGATGGGATGTGGAAGTGATCGTTGAGGAGGTCAGGGAGGTGGACTATGATTCCATGGAGGCTGACCTGGTGGGAATTTCCACCATCACAGCCACAGCGCCAAGATCGTACGCAATAGCGGACCGGATCAGGAAAATGGGCATTCCGGTCATTATGGGGGGACCTCATGTTACCTACCTGACGGATGAGGCGCTGGAGCATGCAGATTATGTGGTCAGGGGAGAGGGCGAGAAAGCGCTTATGGCGTTTGCCGATGTTTTTGAAGGGGGGGGAAACTGGAAAGACATTCCGAACCTCTCTTATAAGGACGGAGACCGGGCGTGCCATAATCCCGCGGATGATTTCATTGAGGACATGGACAGCATTCCCTTTCCGGATATGTCGCTTTTACATGAATCTCTTGTGAAAAAAATGGGCCACAGCATCATCCCCATACAGACTTCCCGCGGGTGTCCCTTTGACTGCGCTTTCTGTTCTGTGACCGGCATGTTCGGAAAGAAATACAGGTACCGCTCCAAGGAGAATATTCTCGAAGAATTGAGGCAGTACGACAAAAAAAATAACGTCATCTTTTTTTATGATGACAATTTTACTGCAAACCGGAGGCGTGCGAAAGATCTCCTCAATGCCATGATCCGGGAGAAATTCAAGTTCAAATGGTCCACGCAGGTCAGAGTGGACATTGCCAAGGATAAAGAGCTGGTGCGTCTGATGAAGAAAGCGGGTTGTCATACACTTTATATCGGCTTCGAATCCGTCAATCCCGAAAGCCTGAAATCCATGAAAAAGGGACAGAGCGTTCAGGAGATCCTGGATGCCGTAAAAATCCTGCACGAATACAGGATACATGTTCATGGAATGTTCGTTTATGGTTTTGACGAGGACGACTGGCACACAGTCAAAGAGACGGTCAGATTCGCCAAACGTGCGCAGCTGACCTCCACACAGTTCCTCATTCTCACACCTCTTCCAGGGTCGGAATTCTATGACCGCATGCGGAAAGAGAACCGGATTCAGTTCAGGGACTGGTCGCTTTACGATGCCCATCACGTGGTGTTCAGGCCGAAAAGATTTTCTCTTTTCGATCTGCAGAAAGCGCAGATGACGAGCCATGCCCAGTTCTATTCTGTAATGGAGAGCCTGAAAAGGTCTTTGACCTTCCAGTGGATTGCTGTGGGTATTGCGCATTATGCGAGGAACCTGAACAGGAACTGGAAAAAGCGCAACAGGACATTTCTCAATGCTGTGAGGCTGCTTTCCCCGAGGAAAGAGGCGGAAGTCACCCTTGATTACAGGCAGAAGATCGTTCTTTAAGGATGCAGGTTTTAATAGGAGGATATTTTTGCGACCGGACGGAAAATGTACGATGCTATCCCGGGATCAGGATCAAAATAGCTGGCCAGGACTTTTCTTACAGTTGTTTTTTCACTTCAACGAGTGAAGAAGCGGGATCTGTCTCGACCGAGAAACCCCGCTTGCGGAATACCGCTATCATTCGCGGATTGTCCGTCGTTGTCTGAGCTGTCATGGTTTTCACGCCCCACCTTCCGGCAATCTCAATGCAGTGATCGGTGATGATGCTTCCGACCTTGCGGTTCTGCCACTCGTCAGATACAAGGATGGCATATTCTGCAGATTCGAGATACGGGTCTGCAACCATTCTGCCCACCCCG
>CAYXFJ010000154.1:0-2781 GCA_964464265.1 uncultured bacterium | reverse complement strand
CCCCGGGCAGTTTCTGCGACAATGGCGATTTCACGGTCATAATCTATGAAACAATACCTGGAGGCCACTTCGTGTGTGTGCCAGTGGAAGGCGTAACGGAAACGCATATAAATGGATTCCCTGGAACAGCTGGACAGGAGGTCGAACCACATGGATTCATCCTCGGGTTTAATGGGCCTGAGGATCAGCTCGGTACCGTCTTCGAGTGTAACAGGCTTGACATATTCCTCAGGATAGGGGCGAAGGACGAGATGGCTGTACGGTTTTGAACTTTCAGCCTGTACGTCATCGAGAATGATACGCGCGTCCAGCGCAGTGACCGAATCCGGGGTGACGAGCAGGGGATTGATATCCAGCTCTCCTATCTCCTGAAAATCAGCGGCAAGATAAGAGAGCCTTATCATTACTTCGATCAGACGGTCCACATTCATCGGAGGCTGATTTCTGTATCCCTTTAAAAGAGGCCAGATTTTTAAAGATTTGAGCATCCTCCCGGCAAGATTTTCATTGAGCGGCGGGAAACCGATCTCTCTGTCCTGATAGAGTTCGGCAGCTGTTCCTCCTGCTCCGATCATGATCACGGTTCCGAAAACAGCATCCTTCTTTATACCGGCGATCAGTTCCACTCCCTGCCGTGTATCGATCATCGGCTGTATCGTGACGCCTTCCAGTTTTGCTTCGGGCTGACGCTGTCTTACCCGCTGGAGCAGATGTCCGAATGCCTCAAGAGTCTCTTTCCCATCCTGGACATCGAGAATGACACCGCCGACATCCGTTTTGTGGGTGATGTCAGGTGACTGGATTTTGAGCACAACGGGAAAACCCACGGCCTCTGCAATGGTAACAGCCTCCTCCGGTGATCCGGCAAACACCGATTTCGCGACCGGGATTCCATAAGCTTCGAGCAGGCGCTTTGAATCCTTTTCATTCAATATCCGGCATCCGGCCGGGATGCTGCTTAAAAAAGTTTCCCTTCTTTCCATTTTCCCGGCAGGAAAATCTATCGCAACCTCTCTGGGGGTCTGATGAAGGCTCTCGAGATTTCTTGCGTATTTCACAAGGGTCATGAATGCCCGTACAGCCTGCTCCGGCGTCTGGTATGTGGAAATGCCCGATTCCGAGAGAATTTTCATGCCCTCCCGCATGCTCTGCCCGCCCAACCATGCGGCCAGTATGGGTTTTTGTGTGGTCTTTGAAAGCTCTGCTACAGCCTGTGCCGCGGCAGTCGGATTGGTCATCGCCTGGGGAGTGATGATGATCAGAATCGCATCGACTCCCGGATCCTTCAGAACGATGTCCGTGGCTTTGGCGATCCGTTTGGATCTTGCATCTCCGAGAACGTCCACAGGATTGCGTTTTGACCAGAATTCAGGAAGATTCTCGGAAAGAAGCGACAGGGTCTCTCCGGACAGCCCTGCGAGAGTCCCATTAAGAGCGATGAGAGCGTCTGTTGCCATCACGCCCGGTCCGCCTGCATTGGTTACGATACCCAGTCTGGATCCCCGCGGGATTTTATGCCGTCCAAGCAGTTCCGCGCAATCGAATATGTCTCCGATATCATACACCCGCGCCAGGCCTACTCTCTGAAAAGCCGCGTTGTATATCGCATCTTCGGCTGCCATTGCACCTGTATGCGAAGCAGCCACTTCAGCGGACTGGGGAAAGCGTCCTGCCTTGTAAACGATAATGGGCTTGGTTCTGGCGAAAGCCTTTGCAGCGGTCATGAATTTTCTGGCTTTACTGATGGATTCCACGTACATGATGATGGAGCGGGTGTTCTCGTCCTCGCCGAAATAATCGATGAGATCCCCGAAATCCACATCCAGAGTATTGCCCAGAGAGACAAAATAGGAAAATCCGATGTTCTGTTCCAGGGCCAGGTCCAGGATGGAAGTACAGAGAGCTCCTGACTGCGAGATGAATGCAATATGTCCTTTTTTGGGCATACCGGCCGAGAAGCTCGCATTGAGCTCGAGTCCTGGCACAATAATGCCAAGACAATTCGGTCCGATAATGCGCATGTCTCCATAGGACTGCGCGGTTTCTATGATTTTTGTCTCAACAGCCATTCCTTCATGGCCGGTCTCACGGAAACCAGCGGAGTTGATGATGATCCCTTTAATGCCGGCTGCACCACAGGCATCCACTGTCTTCAGCACTTTATCCGCAGGAGTACAGATGATCGCAAGATCGGGTGTTCTGGGAAGACTGGAAAGATCCGGATAACAGTGAATGCCGATGACTGCTTCATGATCGGGATTCACAGGGTACACGACCCCTTTGAATCCTCCACCCACGAGATTGTTCAGTATCTGCCCGCCGACGCTTTTTGGATTCGTGGTCACGCCGATCAAAGCAATCCGTTTCGGATTGAAAATCTGGTCCAGCCTGTGAATATCCAAAACTTCCTCCCATGATCTGAAACAGCGACGATAGAACAGTTTTTATAACTGAAATGGATCTGCAGGTCTCAGGCAGACTGGATTCCCATTTTTTCCAATGGAATTCAGGGAACTGCTTTCCACGTGCCGATGTATTCCAGGTCCTGTATTTTCGGTCCGGTTTCGTTCAGGGACCAGCTGCCTGCAAGGCCGAGCTGCTGTGCGGCGAGCTCAAAATGACACATGGCTATGCCCATATCAATATCCTGCATACGGACCGCGTTCAGCTTTTCGTATACTTTACTCCGCTTGACCATGATATGGTAGTGATTATTCTCTTTCAGTATGCGCCACGGCTGACGGTTCGAGGCTGAAGGCGCCAGACGATCCGCTTCCAGTG
>CAYXFJ010000153.1:2621-7413 GCA_964464265.1 uncultured bacterium | reverse complement strand
ACTTTGCCGAGTGTGAGGGTTTCCCCGCTACTGATCTTTTGTACTTCCCCGGCCGGAGGATTGGCCGTGGATTCAGGGACCACGATCACGGTCTTATCCCCGCTGATCTTGCGGATATCTCCGGGCGAGAGATGATCGGAATGATCATGCGTGATGAGAATCACATCTGCCTTTTCACCTCCCGATATACGGTAAGGATCGATATAAAGCGTCACCGATCCTTTGATTTTCAGGCAGGAATGCCCCAGCCAGTGAACATTTTCCAGCATGGCTTTCACCTCCTTTTAAAGGGATTTGAACTGACAGTTCCGGTAAAATCACTCTGATAAAATCTGTTGACTGTCTTTTCTGAAACAAAAGCGCGCCGGACGGGGACCAGGAAACGTCTCACACTTTCTGCCGGTCATCTCTCCAGTCTTCTTCCCACTCCATCACTTCTTTCACCAGCCTGCCCACGATCTCTCCCTCTTTCAGTTTGCCCACAATATTTCCGTTCTTGAAAAGCAGTGCGGACCGTTTCCCGCAGGCAATGCCGATATCCGCATCTTTCGCCTCGCCCGGGCCGTTCACCGCGCACCGTCAGGGATTTCTGAACACCTGCCAGCGCTTTCTCCAGAGCCTCCACAATGGGCACCAGCGGGGTCTGGAGCCTTCCGCATGTGGGACAGGAAATGAGGGTCAATCCGTGCCTTCGCAGGTGAAGCGATTTCAGGATCTCGAATCCGGCGTGGACTTCTTCGACCGGATCTGCTGTGAGGGATACACGGATCGTATCCCCGATGCCCTCCACAAGGAGAGTACCGATGCCTACAGCGGAGCGTATGGATCCGGTGCGGAATGTGCCGGCTTCGGTCACGCCGAGGTGCACCGGATAATCGACGCTCGATGAGAGAATCCTGTTTGCCTCTATCATCATGGGGACATGAAATGCTTTGATCGAGATCACGATAAGATCGAAGCCTGTATCCTCGCATAAATGCACATGTTCCAGCGCGCTTTCCACCAGTCCCTGCGCGGTCACGCCGCCGTGTTTTTTGATCATCCTGTCTTCCAGAGACCCCGCATTCACGCCTATGCGTATGGGGATCCCCCTCTCCTTCGCCGCATCGAGAACCTTCACTGCTTTGTCCTTCGAACCAATATTACCCGGATTGATCCTTATTTTATCCACACCCTGCTCTATGGCCTTAAGAGCCAGGCGGTGGTCGAAATGAATATCTGCCACCAGAGGCAGGCTGATCTGGTTTTTGATCTCTTTCAGAACCCCGCTCGCTTTCGCATCAGGAACGGCAACACGGACAATCTCGCATCCTGCATCCGAGAGCCTGTGTATCTGCGCTACAGTGGAATCCACATCCGATGTCTCTGTGCATGTCATGGACTGTACGGATACTGGAGATCTGCAAGAACATTTGCATCATTCCGAGCATCACCCCCCACTGCCCTTCCGCCAATCTGGATCTTTCGTGTGTTCTTCCGTTTTATCTGAAACATGGATCATCCATTTCCCGTTATATTTCCATACCGAGCTGGCTTCCGTCCGCGAGTTTTAGCTTCCGTGTTTTTTTAATCATTTCGACAAAAGTATCCTCATCCATGATCCTGATCCCCAGATCCAGGGCTTTTCCGTATTTCGAACCCGGATTCTCTCCCACAAGCACGTAATCGGTATTTTTGCTGACAGTTGAGACAACCTTTCCCCCTTCGGATTCGATGAGTTCGCCAGCTCCCTCCCGAGTGAAACGGCTCAGCGATCCTGTCAGAACAAAAACCCTTCCTTCGAATATACCGCCTTTCCTGTATTTGCGTCGCTCCTGTTCCATGCGGACACCCGCCCGCTTCATCTTTTCCAGCACAGCGAGATTATGATCCTGGCTGAAAAACTGCACGGTGCTTTCCGCTATGGTCGGCCCTATGCCCTCCAGAGTCTGGAGTTCCTCCAGCCGGGCCATTTTCAAATCGTTTATGGAACCGAAATGATCCGCCAGGATAACAGCAGCACCGGATCCCACAAACCGTATCCCGAGAGCGAAAATCAGACGGTCAAGAGGGCGGCTTTTGCTTGAAGCGATGGCCCGAAGGAGATTTTCAGCGCTTTTCCTGCCCATGCGCTCCAGGTTTTCCACATCCTCCTGTTTGAGAGAATACAGGTCTCCGTAATCTTTTACCAGTTTGTTATCCACGAGCTGAAGGATCACTTTCTCTCCGAGCCCGTCGATATCCATGGCTCCCCTGGCAGCGAAATGCTCGATGCGCCTGTGCACCTGTGCAGGACACTGTATATTGTCACAACGAACAGCCGCTTCCCCCTCTGCTCTGATAAGTTTTGAACCACAAACCGGGCACCGCCCGGGCATTTTAAAGCGTTTCGATCTGGAAGGCCGTTTCTCCAGAATCACCTGGACCACCTTCGGGATGACGTCCCCTCCCTTTTCTATGAGTACAGTGTCCCCTTCCCGTATATCTTTTCTCTTTATCTCGTCCTCATTATGCAGGGTAGCCCTGCTGATGGTTGACCCGGCGAGAAAAACAGGATCCAGCACAGCCACAGGTGTTACCGTTCCTGTCCTGCCGACCTGAAGGTGGATCTGTCTGAGAACGGTCGTCGCCTGCTTGGCCTTGAATTTATAGGCGACCGCCCAGCGGGGGCTTTTGGCTGTGTTCCCGAGCTGCGCCTGCTGCTCCAGGTCGTTGACCTTGATCACGATACCATCGATTTCGAAATCGACCTCATCCCTTTTCTCTTCCCACATCGTGCAGAAATCGACAACCTCCCACATCGACCTGCACAGAGCAGCGTATCTGGAAACAGGCAGTCCCAGTTTTCTCAGCAGATCCAGGCAGTCAAAATGGGTTTTCAATCCGTACTTTTCCATACCCCCCTTATCCAGGATGCGGAGATAATAAGCAGAGAAGGCGAGCGGTCTGGATGCCACGATACGGGGATCCTGAAGTTTCAGAGTTCCTGCGGTCGCGTTGCGGGGATTGGCAAAGGATTTTTCTTCGTTCTTTTCCTGCAGCCGGTTGAGCCTTTGAAATCCTTCCCTGGTCATAAACACCTCACCGCGCACTTCGATATTGCGGGGCAAATCCCCTTCGTTCAGTTTCAGGGGTATGGACCGGAGGGTCTTCAGGTTCTGTGTGATCTCATCCCCAGTTTCACCATCGCCCCGTGTCGCCCCTCTGGTAAACAGGGAGTTTTCATAGGTCAGGCTGACGGCTATTCCATCAAATTTGAGTTCTGTAACATACTCGAAAGATGTGTCCGGCATGAAGTTTTTGATTCTTTTCTCGAAATCGTACAGCTCCTCCCGGGTATAAGTATTGGCCAGGCTGAGCATGGGGATCTTGTGTGTGATTGAGGGGAAAGTTTTAAGCGGTTCCCCACCTACCCTTTGCGTGGGGGAATCGGGAGTCACAAGCTCCGGATGCTCTTTTTCCATCCGGATCAGCTTCTTCATGAGCTGATCGTAGTCGTAATCCGAGATAACCGGCTCATTCAGTACGTAATAACGGTAATCGTGCTCGCGTATCTCTTTTTTGAGGGCGGTGATTTCCTTTTCAAAACCGGTCATGGGCCAGCCTCCTGCTATACGCTGTCCATTCAAGTTCATGCTATTAAACTATGATAAAATACAACCATTTTCAACCTTTTTTTTCGGCTGCAGATGTCAGTGCGGATCCTTAAAAAAAGAATGAATAATAATAAATACCTTGCATTTAGTTAAATTTTTGATAAATTATATTCCCTTTATGATGCCTCTTCTTTAAAGAGAGGGATGAACAGCGGACAGAATGGAGTATATTATTCCCGAATTATGATCACAGATCTTCAAAAATTGCGCAATATCGGCATCAGTGCCCATATTGACTCCGGCAAGACTACACTGACAGAGCGGATACTCTTCTACACCCGGAAAATTCACAGGATCCATGAGGTGCACGGCAGGGATGGGACCGGTGCCACAATGGACTTTATGGATCTCGAGAGGGAGAGGGGTATCACCATATCCTCAGCCTCGACCCATGTGGAATGGAATGATCATTCCATCAATATCATCGATACGCCCGGACATGTCGATTTTACAGTGGAAGTGGAACGCTCACTCCGGGTACTGGACGGAGCGATCCTGGTCCTGTGCGGCACGGGAGGGGTTCAGTCCCAGTCCATCACTGTCGACCGCCAGATGACCCGCTATAAAGTGCCGAGAATAGCATTCGTGAACAAGTGCGACAGGACCGGGGCGGATCCAGTGCGGGTGACCGGACAGCTCAGGGAAAAACTGGGCCACAACGCCGTCCTGATGCAGATCCCTATTGGGATCGAGGCAGGATTTAAAGGCATCATCGATCTGATCACTATGAAAGCGACCTATTTCGACGGAAATTTCGGAGAAATCCTCCGTCACGAGGATATACCCGCAGAATACATGGATCTGGCCCTTGAAAAACGGAATACACTGATCGACGCTGCCTCTCTTTTCAGCGATGCGCTCATGGAAGCCTATCTCGAAGACAGAGTGACACCCGATCTCGTTTACAATGCAGTGAGAAAGGGAACCCTTTCCAGACAGCTTACACCCGTTTTCCTCGGATCCGCTTTCAAGAACAAGGGTGTGCAGCCTCTTCTGGACGCTATTGTACGCTATCTCCCCTCTCCTCCGGATGTGGTCAACATGGCCCTGGATATCGATAATAACGAATCCGAGATCGTGCTCGAGTCCCGCTTCGACGCTCCTCTGGTGATGCTGGCTTTCAAGCTCGACGACACCCGGTTCGGTCAGCTCACCTA
>CAYXFJ010000153.1:2240-2594 GCA_964464265.1 uncultured bacterium | reverse complement strand
TCCAGGGGAGATGAGATCCTCAATTGCCGTACCCAGAAGAAAGTACGGGTGGGGCGACTGATCCGTATGCATGCGGACGAAATGACAGACCTGGACAGCGCGGGTGCCGGGGATATTGTTGCTTTATTCGGCATCGAGTGTGCGTCCGGCGACACTTTCACAAACGGGGGAATGCACGTTGTCATGTCCTCCATACATGTACCGGCCCCCGTGATCTCACTCTCTCTCAAAACAGCGGACAACAAAGCGTCCGAAAACATGGCCAAGGCCCTCAACCGGTTCACGCGCGAGGACCCCACCTTTCACTCCTTTGTGGATCCTGAGACGAACGAGTCCATCATAAAGGGAATGGGA
>CAYXFJ010000153.1:0-2230 GCA_964464265.1 uncultured bacterium | reverse complement strand
CTTCATCGGCGGAAGTATTTGAGTTGGCGGAGCACGTCGAGCGGATGCGGCGGGAATACAATGTCGAGGTTGAAACAGGACCTCCCCAGGTGGCTTACCGAGAGAGCATCTCACAGAAAGCAGAATTCAATTACACACACAAAAAGCAGACAGGCGGCGCAGGCCAGTTCGGGCGCGTGCAGGGTATCATCGAACCCAATCACGAAACCGACTTCGAGTTCGCAAACAATATAAAGGGAGGTGCTATACCCTCCGAGTATATTCCTGCCTGTAAAAAAGGTTTCGAAGCGTGCCTTCAAAAAGGAAGGCTCATCGGCTTCCCGATCGTGGGCGTGAAGATCACCCTGACAGACGGCAACTACCACCCCGTGGACTCCTCGGATATGGCCTTCCGTCAGGCAGCCATCGGCGCATTCCGGGAGACCTATCCCAGGTGCAAACCCATTATACTCGAGCCGATCATGCGTGTATCCGTGGAATGTCCGGGAGAATTTCAGGGAGCTGTTCTCGCCACGATGAACCAGCGCAGGGGTATCATCATCAGTGCGGTTGAGGACAGGAACTTTACAGTGATCGAATCGGAAGTGCCTCTCTCTGAAATGTTCGGTTATTCCACAGTGCTTCGTTCGACCACGCAGGGCAAAGCAGAATTCACTATGGAATTTTCAAAGTACCACAAAGTACCGGAATCCATAGCCGAAAAACTGAAAAAAGAATTCGAAGAAAAATCAAAATAAAGAAACCTTGAGGGTGTCCATGCTTAAAGAAGAAATGCTGAAGCGCAGTCCCCTTCGGATACTGGAGAACACGATACAAGGGGGGCTGGGCAAGGGGAATCTGGGGGTTTTTACCGCCAGGAAAGGAGTGGGCAAAACAGCCTGTCTCGTTCATGTTGCCATTGACGAGCTGCTTCGTCCCGGGAAAGTGCTCCATATTTCCTTCGCGGACAATCCCCAGCATATAGAGAGCTGGTACAATCAGGTCTTTCAGGAAGTGGCAAAAGTCTACAATCTTGAAAATGCCATTGATAATTACGATGAGATTATCAAGAACCGCCTGATCCTGCATTTCAAACAGCCCGGAGCAGACCTGAAAGACATACTTCCCACACTGAATCAGTTCACAGAAGGCGCATCGTTCCATCCGGAAGTGATCATCGTTGACGGATATCCATTCTACGAAAAAACACCGGATCAGCTGGCTGAATGGAAGAAGTATGCTGTTGAGAAGGATGCTGCTGTCTGGTTCTCAGCCACACTGCACAGAGAGAAACTCGATCTCGATCACAGGGGCATCCCTGCGCCTGTGAACAAGTTCTACGATCTTTTTTCGGTCATTATCATGCTGAATCCCATGCAGGACTTGATTGATTTCAACCTGCTGAAGGATCATGATTCTCCTGAAGTCGACAAGCTCATGCTCAAACTGGATCCCAAAACTCTGCTGATCGCAAACGGCCGGGGCGAGTAAAAGCCCGGGCAGAGGCTTTCGCCAATGCCCGGGGTCGGGTTATCCAGTATTTTTTTTACTTCAGCAAAAGCAGTTTCCCGGTTCCGCAGTAGGACGCTGCTTCCAGTCTATACAAATATACTCCTGACGGAACAGGTACATGCCTTACATCCAGACCGTCCCAGCTCACTTCATGAGCTCCTTCCGGGCATTTCTCGTCCATAAGCACCACAATTTCCTGACCCAGTAAATTATAGATCGACAGCCGCACCTGCGCTACTCCAGGCAGATTGAACCGGATGGTCGTATTTGGATTGAACGGATTGGGATAGTTGGGATACAATTTGAATTCGCCAGGTTGTGTGCTCAACTTCCCTTCGTCCACTCCGGTTGAAGAAGGTTCCTGAATAGCGATCTGGTAATCTTCTATTTCACCGTCAGGCGCAAATCCTTTCACCCATACATCCTGCAGGGTGCTGAACCGGAAACGCATGGTCGATTCGCCGGGGACTGCATCGTCGGCCACGGGTAAATCGAGGACATGGTTCCCGGATTCCAGCTCCACATTGTGCAGAACAAGGTCTCTTGTCTCCCATTTGCCGTTGCCGTCGATGTCGAGCCACGCGCTTAAAAATCCGCGGGCTGAAACCGACACTGCGACTTTGCTCATATTTCCCGGAACAAGGTCCTCCAGGAAGGAAATGCCTTCTTCATCCGCGGATCCGTTGTTGTCGTCGCCCAGCGCTGCGGGACCGGGAAAGCCGTCGTCCTCTGCGTCCAC
>CAYXFJ010000152.1:4457-7426 GCA_964464265.1 uncultured bacterium | reverse complement strand
ACGGCACACGGCTCGCCTGAATATAAAACTCTCCTTCCGGTAATCCGGTAATCTGATAACCACCATCAACCTGGCTGCGGGCGAACGCAATCGCCTGCTGTTCACTGTCCAGAGCATATAAATAAGCTCCTTCTATCGGCGCGTCATTCCCGTCCCTGACTATCCCGGATATAATACCGGCTCCTCCCCCGTTTTTCATGGCTTCCCATACATCACGGCAATACCAGCCGGCCTGGAGAGCAAAATCAATATTACCCACCTCGTTTTTGCCATCCACTTCTACTAGCATTGCCTGAGAAGGATCAAATACATTATCATAGAACTCACCGATATATCCGTCAGCCCAGCACTGAACATAGTATTTCCCTTCAGGCAGAGCATATAAATGATATTGACCGAGCGAATCGGACACGGTGATGTGATAGATGCCCGGATCAAGCCAGTTGACCGGTCTCATGGTATAGAGAACCCATTCCGGAAACGCCTGCACCACAGCCCAGCGTATCGGTGCACCGGTAGAGTCATCTATCACCACACCGGTAATGCTGCTTCCCGTATCCTGAGGAGCCGGAAGTCCGAAATCAATTCCCGCTGTAGTATCTCCGGCTGTCACAGGGACAAGATTTGCTTCAAGTACCGTGGACGCATCATTGTAATATTCACGCACACCGGATGCGATGACCGTAACATAGTAAGCGCCTTCAGGCAGGTAAGAAAGCACATAATTCCCATTCAGGTCTGTCATAGTGCTGGTATATCCGAATGTGTCAAAACCGCTTCCGGGATCGCTGTAATCTCTGTTGTCCTGATATGCCTCCACCGAAGCGTATGGTACAGGTGAACCGTCGGCATCGGATTTCACCGTGCCGGTGATATATCCAAAAGCCGGTTTTATCGTGAGCACAAAATCAATGTCTGGAGTGTCCATGGTATCCTCCACGGCTACCGGTGCCGCCTCTTCGAGGCAGGACGCTCCATCGTACCACTGCTCGACATAAGTCCGGTAATCCCAGTACAAAGCTGAGATAAAATAGATGCCGGCAGGCAGATCCTCAATCCGGTAGTTGCCCAGGCTGTCCGTATAGGCAAAGAGACCTCCCCACCAGACCTGTGATTTTCCATTCTCAGACACTGCCTGAACGTAAACCCCGGAAAGCGGCTTGCCCTCATCTGTGATCACTCTGCCGGATATGGAACCCAGACCTTTTGGAACTTCCTGCATGACAAAATTGATGCCTCTCGTTTCCTGGCCATCCACGACAGTCACTTCGGTCGCATCCTCCCTGCTTTCTGCATTATTGTACCATCGTTCAGCAAAATACCAGTCTTCCCACCGCTGCGCAGAAACAATATACTGTCCCGCGGGCAGTCCCTCAATCCTGAAATGACCATTTTCACCCGTGATCCCGATGCCTGAAATGGCCCATGAAAAGTCACCGCTGACCATTTCAGCCATGATAAATATATTCTGAAGAGCTGCCCCATTTGTATCGTAAACATAACCTGATATCGATCCTGAAGCAAAGGACAGTGACAGACTGAAATCAATATTCGGTGTTCTTTGTCCTTCGAATGCAGGAACCGGCGTAGCCTCTTCCGGAGTTTCAGCATTGTCATACCACTCCATCGCCGATTGCCACAGGTTCCAGGCCTGCGCCAGGACCAGGTAAGTTCCCGTGGTGATTCCAGTGATCTCATAATAACCGGAGGAGTCGCTCTCCGCGAATCCCCACCTGTCAAATTTTAATGAATCGCTGTAATCTTCATCAATGGCTTCGATATAAGCGTATGGAACCGGTCTACCTTCATCGTTCGTGACAGTACCTGAAATAATCGCCCCCGGACTCAGCATAAAATCGATGCTGCCTGTTGTCTGCGGTTCGGTCACCAGAACCACATTTGCCGAGTCGAATGTGCGGGCATTGTCGAAATACTCGGTGATATAACCTTCAGCCCAGACGGAGACATAATACTCTCCGGATCCCAGATTCGGGATCAGGTAGTTGCCCGCGCTGTCTGTTTCCGACCAGCCGTAAAGAAAGGGATTGGAAAGAGAGAAGGTATTGACAGAAGCAAAGGCAATGGGAAGTCCATCCTGATCCGAAACATTGCCTGCAATGGCTCCTGTCGCAGAAGTCATAGGCCCCAGGCTGAAATCCACATTACGGACAGTGTCAGAACCGGCGACCGGAACGGACGTGGCCTCTTCGATATAAAAAACATTGTCATAAAATTCCGGGAAATAATCCGGCGCATCGGCAGATACAAAATACTTACCGGGTGACAGTTTTTCGATGATGTAATGTCCCTCTGCATCCGTAATGGCAAAACCCATTAAAGATGCACCAAATTCTTCCGTCCATGCCGTAATGTTGGCCATAGGGATCGGCTTGCCATCCTCTGTGAGGACAACACCTGTAATTGCACCCGCGTCCTCTTCTGACCGGGCTCTCGCAAGCCGGACGTTTTCCATCCGGGCCGGGGCTTTGTCTTTCATGATCCACTGTGATATTCTCACCGCCTTCAGGTGCATTTCACGTGTGATATCCCGGTCCCTGGCTGTTAAAGGACCCGAAACGCAAAGCATCAGGTATAAAATACCCGCATGTCTGATCCATTTATAAATCTTCATGAAGCCCTCCTGTTTGGGAGCCAGTCCTACTGATAACTCCTTATTGTTCCTGTTGAATTTTTTTAAGTACTGATGACCTTCCCTCGTGACCCAATTGTTCAGGAAACCTGTAATATGAAGTTGTTTGCAAAATCCTATCTATCTGATATTCTTGAAGGTTCATCCGCTGAACCAGAACTTGGAAGCGGGGATCGGAGCGTAAAAGCATAAGAGTGGGGAAATGCCTAAGCCAAGGCATCCAGGTTTGACGGGATTCGTAAGCCACTTCCAGCCATCGGAAAGCCTCATCCTTCTCCCCCATAGCGGTATAAATTTCAGCCAGCCACCACGCATCCAT
>CAYXFJ010000152.1:1416-4444 GCA_964464265.1 uncultured bacterium | reverse complement strand
GGCCAGCATCTCATAGAGTATGACACCCAAGGACCAGATATCGGTTCGCTGATCAACTTTTTCTCCCTGTGCCTGTTCGGGTGACATGTACGCTGCAGTCCCGGGGGTCATCCCGGTCTTGTCAGTCGCGTCTGACCGGTGCGCTTGGCCAGTCCGAAATCGAGAATTTTCACCACACCATCATCGGTCACCATGATATTGGCGGGTTTTATGTCACGGTGTACAATACCCTTCTCATGGGCTTTCACCAAACTATTGGCAACCTGCAGGGCGATGTCAACGGATTCCTCCAATTTCAGTGGTACACGATCTATCTTTTTCTTGAGTGACTCGCCTTCATAGCACGCCATTACAATGAACAACTGCCCATCTGGCGTCTCATTAATTTCATATAGGGTACAGATGTTAGAATGATCCAGTGCCGAGGCTGTCTGTGCCTCATGGATGAAGCGCTTTTTCGCTTCTTTGTCCTGTGTCAGCTCAGGCGGCAGGAACTTGAGAGCTACAGTGCGTTTGAGTTTGGTGTCATGAGCCTTGTAAACCACTCCCATTCCACCCGCACCGAGTTTTTCGAGGATTCTATAATGGGAAATAACTTTTCCAATCATGTTCAATCCCCAATACAGGCGAGGCTTTAATCACTCAGAAGAGCTTTTCCGTAACTGCGGCATAGATAGAATATATACTATTTATAAAAGATTTGGGAGAATGTCAATATTAAAATATATGTGCTGTAATCAGGAGATGGGGCTACCAAAAGGATCGGACCCGGGAATGAACTGTCAGCTGAAATCATACAGGAAGTACTGACCGATGCGGGTGGTGAATATTAAGATTTTATGCACGACATAGTAACAATAATAAAAATATCGGTTTCGCATCCGGTCGATTCAGAGATCAGGTGCCAACAAAAGAAGAAGCAAAAAACTCTGCCGTTTGTCAAAATCTTTTCGATACAGCTTAAAATCAGGAAACAGGTGTAAAATTGTTCTGATCCTCCCCGACCCATACAGCAGCGGCACCTCCAAAAAGATATTTGGATATTTTCCCGAACGTATCCGATGCATTGATCTCAACGGTCACTTCGGGGTCTGCCGTTGTTTTTTCAACATCCTCGAAGAGCGGGATCACTGCATTCTTGGGTTCGAAATCCCACAGGAAACAGTTGGTGCTGTCCTGCCCGAAGAGCTGACCCGCTGCCAGAAGACAGAGGACTCCGGGCAGCACATTCCGGACTCTTATATAACTACTCCCCCATTGCGGTTAGAATCGAATGACCTGGCGCTGCCCCCTGTACAGAACCGATTGGTCCGGTTTTTTTGTTAAATCTATTCCTTTCGCCTTTCCGGGTTTGACGAGAACAATGTCGAAAGTACGCTGTTCCAGCATTCCCGGGAAACTGCCCTGACGCTCTCCTATGGACAGAACATGGTCCTTTTCGCTGTAACTGAATGTGATTGTCGAGAATTGTCCCTTCTCGTAATTATAATTGACATTCTCGTCCTCATACAGAGTGAACGAGCCGTCGCTTCCGGTATAGACGAAGAGCCGGACAGGATCTGGGGGTTTCTCATCGCTGTACTGAATGTCCGGGCCGAACGGAATGATGGAACCTTCTTTGACAAAAACCGGGATGTCCGTATAGGGAGCATCAGCCTGTATTGTCTGTCCCCCCTCGAAATACTGTCCCGATTTCAGGGCATACCATCCTGTTCCTGATGGGAGATAAACGGGACGCGTACGGGCTCTGTATTCGGTTACAGGATTGATGAGAAGAGCGGGACCGAACATATACTCATCGCCTGTATTTAAAACGTTCCTGTCATGGCCGAAATCCATCACAAGAGCTCGCATGATCGTATAGGCATTGTGCGTGACCATTCCGCTGAGCGAATAAATGTAAGGCAAGAGCCGGTAACGCAGCCTGTCATAGGCGAGCATGGTCTGGTAGGCCGGATGACCGTCCGGGGCAATGTTGAACATTTCTCTGTATGGAAACTGCCCGTGCGACCTGAAAAGCGGGCAGAATGTGCTGAACTGGAACCAGCGTGTATTCAGTTCGCGCCATTCTTCCAGGTCGGAATCCCGGGGCCGTTCGTATCGCGGCTCCACGGCGAAGCCTCCGATGTCCGAGGTCCAGTATGGAATACCGGAAAGCGAGAAATTCAATCCTGCCGGGATCTGAGTTCTGAGGTCAGCCCAGCGGGTAGCGACATCGCCGCTCCAGGTCGCGGCAGCATAGCGCTGCTGTCCTGCATATGCCGAGCGCGTCAGGATGAAAACCCGCCGGTCGGGAATGGATTTACGGTGTTTTTCGTAAAAGCCTCTGGTGATCATCAATGAGTAGGCATTCTCATACCGTGAAGCGGTTCCCAGGGTATTCGGATGCATACGGATGAGACGTTCGGCATCCGAGACATTGGACTGAAGATCCGGTTCTGTGGAATCGAGCCACCAGGCATCAAATCCCTTGCCTACCAGTTTCTCATTGACCTGATCCCAGAACAGATCCCTGGCGCCCTTGCTGAATGGATCAAAAAACGTTGAGACATAGCCCGGACCCACCCAGTCTTTCTGGCCGATCTCGACATTGTGCATGTAGAGCCAGCCCTTTTCCCTGAACTCCTCATAATGTTTGATGCCGACATAAAATTTGGGCCATACTGAGATCATGATGCGGGTATGCAGGTCATTGTGAAGTTCTCGAACCATGTCTTCAGGATCCGGATACCGCAACTTTTCAAATTCATGACTGCCCCACTGATCCTCTTCCCAGTAGAACCAGTCCTGAACGATGTTGTCCAGGGGTATCTGTCGCTTGCGGAATTCCCTGACAACCGAGACCAATTCCTCTTGAGTCCTGTAACGTTCCCTGCTCTGCCAGAAGCCCAGAGCCCATCTGGGAATCATGGGAACCTTTCCGGTAATTTCCCGGTAGCCGGAAATGACCTCGTCGGGATTTTCACCCCGGACAAAATAATAGTCGATCTGATCGGCAACTTCTGAATAGAGCGACAGGCTGGTCCTG
>CAYXFJ010000152.1:0-1342 GCA_964464265.1 uncultured bacterium | reverse complement strand
TTTCCCGGCTTCCATGTCCAGCCGCAACAGGTGCGTCCACGGCAGCCAGTTCTGCCTCCATGCATCCACAACGAGATCGCCGTTCAGCCACATCCTGACATAGCCGGAGCTGTAGAGCCGGAATTTATGAATGCCGGTCTTTTCAGATTCAATCTCGCCTGTCCAGCGGATGCTGCCCCGGTTGAGGTCAAAACCCTGCGGATAATACCCAGGCTGATCGACGAACTCATGCTCGATTCCGGGTTCGGTTTGCGAGGTAAACAGGGAACGGAAATCCGGATCCTCGTAATACTCAACCGAAAATCCCCCTTTTTCACCCTGATCGTTGTACAGTTTCAGGGAAGATAACGGTTCATACTCTCTCTTATCCCCGAATTTCGTGCGGGACGTGTTGTCCCAGAGGATGCCGTAATTCCTGCTTGAAACGAGGAACGGGACAGCGGCAACGATATTGTGCTGCCACAGGTCCACGTCATGCCCTTTATAGTTCATCACCGCATTCTGATGCTGACCGAGCCCGTAAAAAGCCTCATCTTCGGGTGAGTCAAATACCTGCTGGATGTGAAATGCAGATTCCCCCATAACTTCAGCAGGTGTTAAGATCCTGCCGGCATCCGCTTTTTCCTGCAAAAGCAACTCACCTTTCGGATCATAAAAAGCTATAGCCCCGGTTTCAGGATTCACTCGGACTGTGAGGTCCGGTGTTAAAATCTCCACAGAGCCATTGCTTTCCTTCACGGACCAGCCCGCCGGTTTCCAATTGAAATTGTCGACGATCAGGCTCCCGCGTTCCGAGAATGACTCTGAAGGTGATGCCATGACGCGGATTATTTTTTTGGTGCAGACCTGAATCTTCACCAGCCGGGCATCAGTCACCTTCTGCTTCCGTATTTTGAAAAGTACGCCATCGGTTCGTTTCTCATAAGCAGGATTGTGCCTGGCACATGAGAAAAGACAGACCGCGAAAAACAAAACTAGCAGTTGTTTTGGTTTCATAGTATTCCTGTTTTCTTGTGGCAGAATCCTTTATTCTCAAGGAAGAACTGGTTTCGGATCCGGACTGTACGATCAGGCGGGGATTGTTCTGAAATATAAATTATTGGAAAGCATAAATCAAATGTTTTTTGAGGTCTCTGATTTCTTAGGACATCATTGGGCACTGGTGTCTCATTTCCGGTGACCCGTTATTTTTGACTTCCTTGTGAAAGTTATCTTTTCCCGCTTAATTGCATTGATTTTTTCAATCTTATTTCCTATCTTTTACCATCAAAAAAAAGTTTGACTATTTGAACGGGAGATCAGTATGCGCTGGATAGGCAGAAGTGAGAGCCAGAATGTTGAA
>CAYXFJ010000151.1:2984-7428 GCA_964464265.1 uncultured bacterium | reverse complement strand
TGGTTTTGTCATAGGATGGGGAATGAACTCCGGACTCCATACGCTGATTAAAATCCTTCGCAGTCAAAATACTTCCTTCATGATGCTCTTCGCGCCCCAGAACTCGCTCACCGTATCACTGATCACGGTGTTTTTCATGATCATCACCGGCTTCCTGGCGGGCATGATGCCTGCACTGCGGGCGATGAAAGCGGATGTGGTGGACTGTCTGAGGTATGAATAGACGGTCTCATTATCCTCGTGATCCTTAAATGGAGACGCTTATGCACAGGAGCACTCTTTTGATGATCCTCTTATTACTTTTCAGGGAATCCTCAGGTTCGGACTTCACTTGCTCTCAGACGTATCAGCCTGTTCCTGCCGGATTCAAGTCAGCCAGGCCTGTGTGGATAGAAGGGAAAGAGAGGGAGATGAATCTCTTTGCCGGTTTTCGCACGGTGTTTCATTCAACACAGAATGCACCCTGTAAACTGCGGATCACTGCTTCATCTGTTTACAGAGTATTCTTGAATGGCGAGTTCTCGGGATACGGTCCTGCGCGTGGACCTCATGGCTTCTATCGTGTGGATGAATGGGATCTTGATCCCGGAATGAAGGGTGGGGCCAATATCCTGGCAATCGAGGTCGCCGGTTACAATGTCAACAGCTATTATTTACTGGACCAGCCTGCATTCCTTCAGGCAGAGATAGAGAGCGGGGACAGTATACTGGCTTTTACAGAAAAAAATGCCCGGACTTTTGAGCCTTTCAGGCTGGATGAAAGGCTGCAGAAGGTCCAGAGATACAGTTTTCAGAGGCCGTTCATAGAGGTTTACCGCCTGTCCCCGGAGCATCAATCCTGGAAAAAGAACCTGAGTTCTGAGCGAACGCCGGTCACACTGACTGAAACCGCGCCCAAGCAGACCCTTCAGCGGGGGGTGCCTTATCCCCTGTTCCAGAAAAGACAACCCATCCGGATTGTTTCTAAAGGGACAGTCGAAAAAATCATGAAGAATCAGGGTCTTTGGAAAGACAGGTCGCTCACAAGGATAGGTCCTTTTCTCAAGGGATTTCCGGAGAAAGAACTGGAAAGGATCCCTTCCATTGAGCTTCAGCAATACCGGTCTTTGTTAGTGGACACCGCTCCAATCCCATTTCAAACGTATTCCGCATTCCATGTGAGGGGAAAAACCTTTACTGTACTTGATTTAGGAAAAAATCTGACAGGTTTCATCGGAATGAAAGTCAAATGCCCTTCTCCGGTACATCTGGCACTGACATTCGATGAAATCCTGATGGAAGGTGACGTGGACTTCAGGAGGCTGGGCTGTGTGAATACCGTGGTTTATGAGCTTGCTCCGGGCGAATATGACCTCGAATCCTTTGAACCGTACACAATGCGTTATCTCAAGATCATCAGTATGTCGGGAGATGCGGAAATCAGCGCATGCCGTATCCGGGAATATGCGAATCCGGATATTTATGAGGCTGCTTTTGCTTCAAGTGACCCTGACCTGAACCTCATGTTCGATGCCGCCAGAGAAACGTACCGGCAGAATGCGGTCGATCTTTTTATGGACTGTCCTTCAAGAGAGCGTGCAGGCTGGCTGTGCGACAGTTATTTCACTTCACGCACGGCGTTCGATTTGAGCGGGGATACAAAAGTGGAAACGAATTTTTTCGAAAATTATCTCCTTCCGCGGAATTTTCCGGATATCCCCGAAGGCATGCTCCCCATGTGCTATCCTGCTGATCACCCGAAGGGAGATTTTATACCGAACTGGTCGCTCTGGTTCGTTCTAGAGCTCGAAGAGTTCGGGAAGCGGGGCGGAGATCCCGGAATGATAAGCGCATTTGAACCTAAAATAATGGCACTCTTTGATTATTTTCATAAATTTGAGAATAAGGACGGATTGCTTGAGAAACTCGAAAGCTGGGTTTTCGTGGAATGGTCAAGAGCGAACGATTTTGTCCAGGATGTAAACTATCCCACCAATATGCTCTACAAAGCCGCACTTGAATCGGCCGGACGGCTTTACGGGAGAGATTCTCTGGTCCATAAGGCTGCCAGGATAGGGGAAACTGTCTTAAAACGATCCTTTGACGGGTCTTTTTTTGTGGACAATTCCCTGAGAAAGGGAAACCGCCTTGAGCTGACCGGTAACCGCACGGAAGTTTGCCAGTATTTCGCTTTCTATTTCGGGATCGCATCACCCCTGACCCATCCGGAATTATGGTCCAGAGTGGTTGAGAAATTCGGACCCGGGAGGGAGAGAGAGGATTCGTATCCGGATGTCCATAAAGCCAATGCATTTATCGGCAATTTTCTGCGCATGGAACTGCTTTCCAGATACGGCTTCACGCGCCAGCTTATCAGGGAAGCCAAGGATTTTTTTCTGGGTATGGCGAGGCGTACCGGCACATTCTGGGAAAATATGAATGATAGAGCGAGCCTGAACCATGGCTTCGCATCGCATGTGGCACATATGCTTTACAGGGATGCGCTCGGAGTGACCGCCGACCCGGTGCGCAAAACGGTCTCTGTTCGTCCTGGAGATACGGATCTCTCCTGGTGTGAGGGCAGGCTGCCCGTGGAACACGGATTCCTATTTTTCAGATGGGTCAAAGATTCCGGACGGATAAACCTGTACTATGAAATACCGGCAGGTTACACTCTGGATGTGATCAACAAATCCGAGATGCCGGTGGTCACATTCTCCCCTTAGAAATCCCCTTAATTTTCTGATTTTAAAGGATCATTGGATGAACGGCACCGGTTTCCCGGGAAGCACGATCAGACGCTGCCCCGGCTGGATCTTCGGTATGCGCTCCAGCCTGTTCCATATCAGAATGGCCTGAACAGTCGTATGGAAAGACTCTGCAATTGAGGAAAGCGAGTCTCCGGTCTTCACTGTATAACCTGCTTTTGACAGGTCTTCCTTCCATTGACTGAAAAGGACGGGAAACCGTCCGTACAGCTTTCCTGCGCATCCAGCAGGGACCAGCATGTGCTGAATGCCTTCCGGTGCAAAATAGCCAGTGAACTCCGGATTCAATTCCCGGAGGATAAAAAAAGAGACACCTGCTGCTCGAGCGATCACATAGAGCGGGGTGTCCTGTACCAGATCAAGGGTTACCTCATCGAATGTGTAAGGAGCATAGAGGTCCTTTTCTGGAATGTCGAATCCGTACCTGGAAGGATTTTCAAGAATGCATTTTGTGGTAAGTATCTTGAAGAGGAAGCGCTGCGTTTCGAGAGGGAGATCGAGCTTATAGTAATTCTCCTCATCCTGCATCTGTATTTCTGTCAGCAATCCATTCTCACCCATATTATATGCTGCAACCGCTGATGTCCATGAACCGAACATGCTGTACAGATCTCCAAGGTACCGGCCTGCTGCCTGTGTGGAACGGGGGAGGTTCCTTCTCTGATCAATATTCAGGTCTATTCTGAGCCCGTATTTGATCCCGCTGTTCTCCATCATCTGCCAGAAACCCACAGCCCCCTGATATGACCTGATTCCGGGAAGCAATGCACTCTCCACCACCGATACATATTTCAAATCGTCCGGAAGGCCATTCGCTCTCAGAATCGCTTCTATGACCGGAAAATAGCGGGAAACCCTTTTGATCCAAAGTGTTACCTGAGCTCTGTCCCACAGGTAGAGAATGAACTCTTTCTCAAAAGCTTCCAGTGTCAGGACATCTTCCAGCGGTACTTTTTCACCGCAGAAGGTGAGGCCTTCATTGGAACGGATCGCATCCATAATTTCCCGCTGAGGGAATCCGGTTTGACCTGCGAGAGCAGTTCCTGCTACCCAAAATAGTATAATCCTATAATATTTCTTCATGTCCTTTTATCCTGTCATGAATTGTAAGACGGTTTTTGTTTATGTATGAATAATTTACGGTTTTAAATTGGGATTTTCCACAGTTAATTGAGTGAAAGAGGCTGGATGTGGTGATGCCATGAGTAGATGAAGCAGGATGCAGGAAATCGATGTACGAGGATGGATAGAAAATTTTCCGGTCACTTTAATAGCGGCGGGAAAAATCCGCTGGCCGGGAGATTGTATCTTTTCTCAGCCAAGCCGCTTGTTCATCTCTGTCTGTATCTCAGGAAGAATAAAAATATTCTTGATTTTCGTGAAAAAATAGTTATTATTCTTTAACCTGACCCGGGGTTGCTCAAAGGGAAAAAATACTTCGGAGAGGAGTCAGGATGGCGGAGGGAAGTAAGGATAGCGGCTATGAAGTTTATAAGAGGGAAGGAATCTTCCCATGGGTCTTGATATATATTTCCTTGAATCGACCCCTGAAACGGAAGAGCTTCAGGGCAGCAGACTGACCAGCACGCCTGGCTTTTTTATCTTTACCCATGTGCTCAGCAAGGTGATGGCAAACATGGAAGAGGCAAGCCGGGATGATGACAGCACTGAGGCCAGAAATTGTTACCGGCGCTGTG
>CAYXFJ010000151.1:0-2950 GCA_964464265.1 uncultured bacterium | reverse complement strand
CTGAAGCAGGAGACATCTTCAGCCGGTACATGGGTTTTATACCGGTATTCAAACAGTTTGGCGCCACAGAACTGGAATTTCCGGAAGAGATTATTGGCTATCATCCGCTTGCCGTACGTCTCGCCGCTGCACTGATGCTGAGGGATGAGCCGGTCATTGCTACCGAAGCAGAAGAAATTCTGAAATTCCTTCCTTTCCTGCATGGATGGTCGAGAAGCGTCCTTCTTTTCCTTCCGGTTGACCCGGAGAAAAGCCAGAGGATGGTGGCTGTGCTCGACAGATACATGAAATGTCTGGAGGTCGCTGCCGGTAACAATCTGTCCTTCAGGATCGATTTTTAAAGGCAACTCCCGGCCCGGGTAACAACAGGGATGCGTTCGGAACGCGGAACCAGAATCACCAAAATGGAGGCCTGTATGGTAACAGGACACTGGCTATTGGTCATCTTCCTTCTGTCTATCGTTTTCGTGCTCATGGTGATCATTAAACTCAAGCTCAATCCTTTCATAGCGCTTCTTCTGACCGCTTTACTGACGGGTCTGGCCGTACGGATGCCTCTCGCCAAAATCAGTGAAGCCATGGCAACCGGATTCGGAAATACCTTGAAAGGGATAGGCATTGTGATCGGTCTCGGTATTATTTTCGGAAGGATACTGGCAGAATCCGGTGCCACGGATCAGATCGCTAATGCCCTCGTTAAAAGAGTCGGAAAGGAGAGATCCCCGCTCGCTGTTGCGCTTACAGGGTATCTCATTTCCATTCCCGTTTTCTTTGATGCTGGATTCGTGATCCTCATTTCTGTGATAAAAAAATTATCCGTTATAACAAAGAAGCCGCTTATCGTGCTTGTCACGGCATTGTCCGTCGGGCTGATCAGCTCGCACAATCTTCTTATTCCCCCACCCGGTCCGGTCGAAGTGGCGAACAATCTGGGAGTGAATCTCGGAGTATTTTTCATGTATTCATTTTTTGCGGGCCTGCCCGGTGTACTGCTGGCAGGCTGGCTGTACGGCCTGTGGGTGGGAAAAGGAGAAAGGGCAGATATAAAAGTTGAAGAAAAGCCTGCTGCGAAAAAGAGAGGCGCCATACCTTCAACCTTCGCCTCCTTTTTTTACCTGCTGCTTCCGATCATTCTGATCCTTCTGGGCAGTATCATGACCCTGATTCTGAATGAGGGGACGGTTTTATATAAAATCTGCGCGTTCATCGGAGACAAGAACATCGCCCTGCTTATCAGTGTTCTCGTGGCTATTGTGGCTTTGAGAAAATATGCCCCGGATATGAGTGAAGCGATCATGAAGGCGAGCGAGAGCTCGGGATTAATCCTTCTGGTCACCGGAGCAGGCGGTTCCTTTGGTTATCTGGTCAATGCCAGCGGTATTGGAAGCTACCTCGTGGAAACCCTGTCGTCCTGGAATCTGTCCATACTCTTCACAGGATTCATTCTGGCTGCCCTTTTAAGAGGTGCGCAGGGATCCGCGACAGTGTCTCTGGTGACAACATCGGCCATCCTGGGACCTGTAGCCCACCAGACAGGTACCTCACCTGTACTGACTGCAATGGCCATATGTGCTGGCGGTTTTTGCCTCTCTCTTCCTAACGATTCAGCTTTCTGGGTAGTGACCCGGTTTTCCGATATCAGGATCCCTCAGACCATGAAAGCCTGGTCATTGGGATCCACTCTGGCCGGACTGATCACTTTTGCCATTGTGCTTCTTCTCAGCCTGATCTCTTCCATACTGCCAGGGCTGTGATAAAAGAGGGAGAGGGTTCCTTCCGTCTTTTCAATGCCTCACCCGGATAATAGCTGAAACCTCGCTTTCAGCAATCCGTATATTATTTCAAGTCAGGGCATAATCCCTTTTATAAAATTAATAAAAATTCGCCGCCTGACCATGGTTATAAAATACCCGCCATGAATTAAGGAGAATATATGAACAAAACGGTTCTGTTTCTGCTGTTCTCATCTATGGCTGCATACGCTCATGTTCATACGAATGTGGATAAAAAAGTCAATCTTCAGAGAGCGGGAATCCCGATCGTGGTCGATGGCTTGATTGAAAGTGCATGGACACAGGCGGACAGTGTCATGGATTTTGTCCAGTACAGGCCCTACCATGGCGGGGATCCTTCGCGCAGGACAGTGGCCAGGATTCTCGGTAACGAAGATGAACTTTATTGCCTGATGGTCTGTTATGATGATAAAACCAATATACAGAATACAACAGGCAAGCTGGACGACTTCACCGGGGACAATGTTTCGATCATGCTGGACACCTTCGGGAACGAGCAGACTGCCTATAAATTCGTCGTGAATGCCGCAGGCGTGCGGGCTGACTGCAAACTGCTTGACGATGCGCGCAACCGGGACTACTCCTGGGACGGTATCTGGTTTGCTGACGCAAAAGTGTATGACTGGGGATATGTCGTTGAGATGAGGATACCCTATAAGTCGATACAGTATGATGGCTCACTCAACGAATGGGGTCTTGACTTCGACCGATGGAGGCCTGCGGATATGGAGGATATTTACTGGTGCGCTTATGAGGAGAATGAGGGACAGCGCATTTCCAAGTTCGGGAAACTCGTTCTGGGCGATCTGAAACCGGACAAACAGGGACTGAACCTTGAGATCTATCCGGTAGCCCTCTCCAAAGTCTCCCATGTTTCCGGCAACAAATACGATCTGGATCCTCTGGCCGGCATCGATATACTGTACAATCCTTCCCCCAAACTGATGTTCCAGCTGACCGCCAATCCGGATTTTGCCCAGATCGAGGCGGATCCGTACGAGTTCAATATCTCCCGTTATGAAACCTATTTCTCTGAGCGCAGACCTTTCTTTACGGAGGGCAATGAGATTTTCATGGCCTCCGGCCGCCAGAGGAATACCGGTTTTTACAGCCCTCTCGAGCTCTTCTACTCCAGAAGGATCGGCAGAAAACTGCCG
>CAYXFJ010000150.1:0-7461 GCA_964464265.1 uncultured bacterium | reverse complement strand
TTACCAGCCCATCCACAGAGGGTTATCCGGCCGAATTGCAGAATCTTCTCGGGGATGGCTATCAGGTCAAGAATTACGGAGTGGGCGGCCGCACCCTGCTGAAAAATGGGGATTTTCCGTTCTGGGACGAAACCGCATTCAAAAGGGCCATGGAATTCGATCCTCATATAGTCACTATTCTTTTGGGGACCAATGACAGCAAGCCGCAGAACTGGGAAGACTACAAGGATGAATTTGTCCCGGATTACATTTCCTTGATCGATACCTTCCGGACACTCGACAACAATGTCCGATTCCTTCTCGGATATCCCCCGCCCGCATTCAGCGATCTGGGAAACATCCGTGATTCTGTAATATTCAACGAAGTCATCCCGAAAATCGAAGAGATCGCCTCCCTGACCCATAACCCCGTCGTCGATTTCTACAGCGCAATGACAGGAGATACAGACCTTTTCCCGGACGGGATACACCCGGATGCAGCAGGGCACGATAAGATAGCAGCCCTTTTTCTCGATGCCATACTGGCATTACCGCCCGCTGTAGACACTCTCCCCCCCTATTTCACAAAAATCCCCGACTCCCCCTTCACGGTCTATGACTCTGCCAGAGCTCTCGTCGAAGTGACGACCGCAGGACCTTCATGGATGAAATACAGCGCGACAGACCAGGATTATGACGGGATGGAGAATCTCTTCGGCGAGACCGGGGGCCGGCTGCACAGGACCCTTATCGCTGGAGAGCACGGGCAATCGTACACGTATTATCTGCGCGCTATTGATGCGGCAGGAAACAGGATGGCCGCTTCCGCTGCCATTTCATTTTCTTTCGATACGACCAGAGTGCTCTACAACTGGACAGAATCCGGTTATGGGGATTCAACCTGGTCCACAGGCAAAGCGGTGCTGGGTTATGGTGGAACAACCGCATATAAAACAGTACTTGCGGAAGCGAGGACCGCCTATTTCAGGAAGACATTGCAGGTGGACATGGATCCGTCCCTTCTGGGCATGGGCATTCTGGTCAAGGGACGCGATGGAGCCGTGGTGTATCTGAACGGACATGAAGTCGGACGCGTCAACCTGCCGGAGAATACAGAAATAGAGTTCGAATCCTATGCGCTGGAACCCATGAATATGAACAAAGTCATTCTGGTCAATGAACAGAATGGGCTGGAATATCTGAAAAACGGTGAAAACACTGTTTCTGTGGAGATGCACATCAGTGAAACCGGCTCTCAGTTATCATTCGATTCCCAGGTATTCGATAATAACAGTAAAATATACTTTCCTCTGGGATCGGAATGGCACTATTACGATAAAGGAGACCGCCCTGAAAATCAGCTGGTGAGTAAAAAGAACCAGAGCATCGTCGGGAAATCCAGCCGGACTGTCAGAAGCTGCCGTCTGTTTCAGAATTATCCCAATCCATTCAACCCCGGGACGCATATCCGGTTTATCCTGAACGAATCCTGTGATGTCACACTGGACGTTTTCGATATTACAGGTGCGCGTGTGAGCCGCTCCCATGAACGGAAATCCGCAGGACAGCATACGGTCCTGTTCGACGGGGAAAACCTGGCAAGCGGGATCTATTATTACAGGCTGCGTGCAGGGTCATTCACGGAGATCCGGAGAATGGTGCTTGTGAAATAAATCCCGGGATGGAGTTTTGTACATTCATTGACAGGGGGCTGTAAAAATGCACCGCTTCCATGAACGCGGCAGATGAATGTGAAGAAATCTGAAAAAGAGGGAGATCATGAAAACCATACCGCTGAGTCCTGTGGATCACCTGTTTACGGGACCTCTGTCCCAGCCGATCACTTTCGCTTTTCATTATTCCAGCCGGCTGGATCCGGATGCATTGCGTAAAAGCCTTGATGGGACACTGGGTCATTTCCCCCTGCTCCGGAGCCAGCTCGAGAAAATCTCGGATACAGACTATGGTTTCAGGATAACCGGGGACGGATTGTCATTCGAATGCCATGAATCGGATGCCAGGCCGGATTCCGCAAGCATCGAATCGTTCATCATGCCTGTCCGTTCAGTGGAAGGCGAACCGCTCACGAAAATCAGGCTGATCCTGTATCCTGAAAAGTCCACTCTTGCGGTGAGTATTTCCCATGCCATTGTGGATGGCTTCAGTTATTTTCACTTTCTTTCCAGCTGGGTGAGGCTGCACAAAGGAGAGCGCATCCTTCCGCCTTCCTCAGACAGGGATGGCCTGTTTCCGGCTCCAGCGTCCGTCACAAAATCCATCACTGAAAAAGATATATTAAAGAACTGCGGGCTTTTCCTGGCTGAAAGGCGCAAGGAAGTAAAAACCGGGCCTTTACGTTATGAAACCCACCATCTCGGGGATGACACCCTACAGGCTTGCCTCAAACAGGCAAGACAGGAAAAGAATCTCTCCTTTACAGAGAATGATGTGATAACTGCCTATTTGTGGAAGACGTATCTGCCCGGCTGGATCCATGACGGCGAAAATCTGTTGACCTATATGAGCTGCCCGTTCGATTTCCGCAGGTTCAGGACCGGTTTTCCGAGAATGTATTTCGGATGCGCACTGTGCATGGCCACTGCTTCTGTGGATCTTAAAGGCCTGTTAAAGGCATCCATCGGGGATCTGGCTGTTTTGATAAAGGAAGCGGTGGGCAGGATCAGGAACGAGGCCATTGTGCGTTCTCTTGACACGCTGGATACATTCCGCAGACAGAGGGGGCTGGCCAGTATGAACGAGATACATATCGTTCATCCTAACCGGGGCATGCTCGTCACGAACCTGACCCGTATGCCCATCCGGGATCTCGATTTCGGTTCCGGCGCCCCCGGGAACTTCAATGCTTTCGTGGAAGTGGCGCCCAGCGCTGCCATACTGCCTGCGGAGGACGGAGTGGATTTGATCGTTGCTCATCCGGGAGAATAAAGGAAATCCCTAATCCGTGGTTCCTGTGATCTCCAGAGTCCAGCAGAGCGGCGTGAATCCCGTAAGATACACACTTCGGCCTGAAAGTTTCGTCAGTGCCCCCCGCAGTTGTGTCCAGCGGTGTTCCGCACATCCCGGTCCGAAACGTATCCTCTGACCATCGTACAGGTATATTCCATATCCATTCTCGAGCAGAAATGCATTCTCAGTGTCCGCTGACGCCCGAACCCCTGAGAGTTTCCCTTCCAGAGGGAATCCCAGCTCCACGGCCACCGGAACATTGTCCGCACCCGCTATCTCGATCTTGATATTGAATCCTTTTCCCGTATCGCTGATGGTCACCACGGACTCCTGGGTTTGTATCTCGCTCAGACCACGAAGGGATCTGTCTATTCTGTTCCAGTCCCCGTCTTCCCGGATGTACTCATCAGAGAGCGGCTGGTAATAGGGCCCTGTCAGAGATTGCTTTATAACGAATCTTCCGTTTTCGGTTTCAATAGATTCCCCCTGGAACTGTCCTTTTCCGAAAAAAGCAGTCGCAAGGCGTATACCCTGAAGAACCGCGCTTCCTTTCTGAAAAGTGAAAAAGACCGGATTTTTGGCAAGCAGGGTTGCATCTGCATCTCCATGACGTATACGCGCCAGATTCGAAAATGCGAACACCTTCGAATAATCTTCCGGGAGTGACAGGGCTTGCGGAAGCCCTGGAGAAAGGGACCGGTCTTCAAGAAAAAACGCCAGCCAATCGGTCAGTCCGGCGCCATCCGTCCTCCAGATCCCTTTAGCCATGGCGGCAAATCGCCCGTTTCCATCCATTACTGCCATGTACAGATAGGGATAGAAATAGGCTTCCATGGATCCCCTTCTGTACTGGTCCTGCCGCCTGGATGCCTCGGTAGCTATACTGCCATCCGGATGGACATAATAAAGAGTCATTTCCAGATTACGGCGTACAGGTTCGTACAATTCCGGCCGTCCAAGCAGCCTGGCAACAGTAATGAAACAACGATCCGTGAGCGGACTGTAGATCGAAACGCTCTTTTCCGCAAATTGACCGTCCGGATCGATGTCGATCCCTTCCCTGAGCCAGTCATCGATACGATCCGTGTATTTAGGATCGGGAAAGAGAAAATGAATCCTGGCAAGCGCCATGCAAACGACCCACCGGTGATTGGCGGTATGAATTCCTCCCTTCACCAGGGCTTCACCTGCCTGGAGCAAAAACGTTTTTAAAAGTGAAAGGAGCCCGGAGACTTCCAGGGCATTCCCACCTGATCCGGGGGCAGCGTTTCCATCCTTCCCTGAAGATCTACCAGCAGCAGAGGCATCCCGGATGAGAGTGTATGCCATACACAGAGGTTCCACAGCGAATGCCGTATCCGGCGGGGAATGGAAGTTCGTTGTGTACAGGTCTATCGTGCCGTCTGCATGCTGCTCCCTCTCCAGATGCTCCGCGGCTCTCTCCATAGCCCGAAGCACCTGTTCAGACCTGTGATACCTCGATTCAGGACAGGACCATGAACAGGCGAGATCCCTGATCCATTTTGCCGTGCCGTTGGGCGTGGGGATACCATAAGAGTCCAGAATTCCTCCGGTCCACCTGTGGGAAGGATCTGTAATCTGCTGATTCAAAAGTGCAGGCAGGCGGATATCATTTGCGCGGATCATTTGCCGGGTCATCGGCATGGAAGAGTTTTTTCCGGAATTTTCGACCCCTGAAAGAAATGACACCCTAACAGGGGAAATAGCCGGCAATCCTGCCATCTTTAAAAAGGTCCTGCGTTCCATATCTGCTTTTCCTTCACTGCTCCTTTTTCCACAAAGGCTCTGCTTTCAGGGGTGCGCCTCCTTCAATTCGCCCTTTTCCACAAAAGCTTTCCGGCAATGTGAAACCTGCAGGGCTCGTCAATGGTCCAGCCCGGATAGTATTTCATCCGGATGAGATCATTTAAGACCTCCATGCCAGGCTCGTCCTTGACCCGTATCAACGATCCTCCGGATCTGGATTCCACTCTTTCGATCTGGACCGTCTGGGTCAGCGTACTTCCGAGATCGAGGACAAGGTATCTGTTTTCCTGGCCGGGCGGGATTTGAGCGGTTGTCTCGAAAGCATCATAAGCATCCCCTGCTTCCACGCGGTACGTCTTTTTGATTATTCCTTCATAATATCCGGGTCCGGTGAGGTTGATCTCACCCGCTTTAAGATGTTCCGCATCCACGGCAAACGCATGGACGATCCGGCCGCTCCTGTAACGGAGATGCGCGAACCTTCCCTGAAACAAAATTCCGTCTGAAGTGACAGCTTCTGGATAGGGAGGATCCCCTGAAGCGCTCAGTATGATATCCTCTGTCCCATCCCTGAGCGTGATCCTGAGACCCAAATCGAATTCTTTTCCAAAGGGAAACGATTCCACGGAAAGCACATCCGGATTGCCGGTGAAAGGATCGAGCACTGAAGCGAATACCGATTTCCCCCCCCTTCGCCTCACATCCAGAAAATCGGCAAAACCCCTTCTCCGCATGGCGGGACCCCTTCCAAGGATGATCTCCGTTCCCGGAGCTCCGGCCATATGAAGACCCAGTCTTGTCCCGTCCCCGTATGAAAAAAGCGCGGACCATCCAGCGTCCGTCCTGCCGCTTCTCAGGGATTTGAGATAAGTATGCAGGGTCCCGGGTGCACCGGCCTGCGGGACCGAGACGCTCAGATCATATGGCAGCTCGAGTGCACCGTGAAGCATCCAGTCGTGTATTCTTCCTCCGGACACGCGGAAAATATCCACTGCATATACTGAAGTCCCACTGATCTGAACAAGAGCCAATGTCCGCCTGTACATGTCCGGATCAGGATGATAAGCCCTTTCACCCGACACTTCGACAACCTGCACAGGATCCCATTCCGGGACGAAACAGCGCAGCCGGGGATCGTTCAGAGTATTCCCCTGGCCGGAATCCCTGTATCTCCAGTCAGGTATCCCGGACATGGCGTCTTTCTCCGTGACCGGACGGGTGTGAGAGCGATCCGGGAATCTGTCCTCCTGGTCTTTCTCGTCAATGACCACCGTATTGTGCGCAGCGGTCATCATCTGCCACTCCTGTGTGGACTCCCATCCATCCGGTACATAGTAGGTGGTTTCCGATGCGAGCTCCTTACCCTGTGCAAAGAGGATCATGCTTAACGCATCGTAATGTTCATGTCCGTGCGTGCCCGAGAAATGCAGGTGAACCTGCGCCTGATTCCTGCCGGCGTGCGTTCCCAGAACTGCATGTCCCATGCTGCCGAGAAGCTTCGGCACTGATTTCGAAGGAGGATCATCCCACCAGGCCTCGTGCGGGTATCTTGCATCGTGCAGTTTGGCGTATTCCCTGTCCGGAAAGGTGAGCTTCTTCAATGCTTCCCACATTCTGTCATGCTGGCGTCTATACTCCCTGACCAGATCCAGATTATCAAACCGGACACCGTCTTTTGGGTTCACATAACCCCGGGGATCGGAATAGCCCTTTAAAATCGGAGGGACTTCCTCTATCAGTCCCACAATCAGATCTTTATGATAGGCCGGCGATCCCTCATGCCAGAATCCGTCCGCGTAGAACTGGGACTGCATCGTGTACCGGTAAAGACGGACCGTTTGATGGATGTATTCCGGCTCCTCGACGGCGAGGCCGTAAAGCGGGAGCGAGCGAAGGACATAATGGATGAGATTGGAAAGGGTCATGGGCCGCATGAGGAAATGATCCGGGATATACCTGATGAGCTGTTTTTCGATGAGGTCCTGTACGCCCATTTCCTGCATCACATTGCTGTCATAGATCAGGTCATACGCGCGCACGACAGGAAGTCCTTCTTCAAGATCAGACCAGATCCAGTTCCCCCAGAGCCCGTTGGCATCCCATGCCATCCTTGTTTTCCGGTCATCCTGATCCACCTCTGTGCCGTTACTCCGCACGAGAGGCCATTCCGGCATGGCCTCAGCCAGTTTTGCCATAATGAGAGCCGATCTTCTCGCCGCTTCCCTGTCTCCTGAAAGATGATATATCCTTGCCAGATCCAGGGCAGCATCGCGCATGCGCAGATTGGATTTATCGAATGCGCCTCTTTTTGTCACCTGCCGCCTTAATTCTTCATCAGAAGCCGCGATAGTGCGCTGGTTCAGGGTCCTGAGAACCCCCAGAGCCAGTGTTTTGGTTCTGGGTTCCCCGGTCCGGGCGTGCAGGAGCATGAGATCATCGACCGCGGACAGAGCCTTCTGGTTGGCCTCTTTTTCTCTTGCCTCCGGGTCAAGGGATCTGATCACATCCGCGTCAGTACGGTTGAGAATCCAGGCTGCATTTTTCCTGTGTACGTTCGCGTCAATGGCTTCAGGCATAAAAGGGTAGGTCGACAGCAGGTAAGGCCGTTTTCGGGTCAGCATATGTGCACTCGCTTTTGTGACTGGTGCTTTTTTTACGGTCCCTTCATCCGCCCGCTTCTGACCGGGACGATCTGTAACGAAAGTTTCCGGCTTTGACTGATCCGGGGGCTTGGTCCGGTCGCTATCC
>CAYXFJ010000149.1:0-7492 GCA_964464265.1 uncultured bacterium | reverse complement strand
ATCTGAAGTACTGAAGAAAGAGTGCCCTCGCCTGCAAGGATCATGGAATCCCCGGGCTCACTGCGGAAAAGCCCGTCGAGCTTCAGCCTGCTGCCGGCTCTGACCTTTCTGGAGTTCAGGGAAAGATCGAACACATTGTGCTTCCCGTTTCCGATGTTCCTGCCGCTGGAAACAAAACTCCATAAATTCCGGTTCCCCTCGAGCTTTCCCTGTATCCTTAGTCTGTTCATCACCTTCCTGATGCCGGGATCCGGAACGATCCTCAGGAGGGACTCTATGGATTCCGCGCTCAGGTTCCAGTTATGGTCCGGATAGAATGGAGACCGGATCGTTCCGGACATGCGGAAATCCGTGTTGGAACGGATATCGAGTTCAATATTTTTTTGTCTGTATTTCAGATCCGGCAGAAGTCTGAGCGTATCGCCCTCTGTGGAAACCAGCAGGAGCCAGCCGACGGCATCTCCAGAAAAATCTTTGAGCATCCCCGAGATCAGCACATCCATCTGCCCCTGAAAGGCAGTTATGCCTTTCTTCGACCATGCCGGGAGCGAAGGAAGAAGATCCCCCTTCAGCCCCAATTCCAGCCGTGTTTGCTGCAGGGGATTCGAGAAATCAACGGATCCTTTCATGGCCAGGGAAATGCCTTTGTCCTGTTTACCGCTCCCGTCCAAGGTGAGCACACTGTCCTTCAATCCCACATCGGTTCTGAAATCGGAAAATTCGAAACCGTACAGGTTCACCGTCCGGGAAGTCAGGTTCCCGCTGATCACAGGATTCGTGAGAGATCCTGTCAGACGTATCCCCAGACTGGCCATGCCTCTGACCTGTAAGTCAGGACCCCTGACCGCTGTATTCAGGAAAGCAGGTATGTTAAAACTGGAAGAGTGTACCGACACATCCCATTCAGGATCAAATACATCAAAGATCTCTCCGATGATGGTCAGAGGAGAACCGTTGAAACTCGCGACCTCACCCTCCAGCATCACATCCTTTCCAACGAGAGTGCCTTTCAGGCCGACGTTTTTAAAGTTGAGCCTGGCATTTTTGAACGTGAAGTTGCCGTTCCTGATCTCGAAGGATCCTGCTGCCGGTGCCTGCCGGTCGAACCTTAACTCACCCTGCATTTTTCCGCCGGTGACAAGCATATAGGGAGGAAGTAAATAGGGAAGCTGGGATGTCGGATCCGATTCCTTGATGTGCACGTCCATCCTTACCGGCCTTCCGGCGTAGAGGTTCAGCTTGCCTTCTGCAGTGAGATTATTGTCCCGGGATTCGAAAAGCTTTCCTGTGACCTGTACAAAAGCGGAATCCAGAGGATCCGAGGCCATCCATCCGGTGAGGGAATGCGCGAGCCGCACACCGTTCTCAAGGGAGTCACTGACGAAAATCTCACCGCTGACCACCAGAATACGCTTGACAGACCGGAGGGCTTCTGCTACTTCGCTTACATCCAGCCAGTCCTGGCCATCGGAAACGCCTGTGGCTGTTTTGTCCTTGTTCAGAATGATGACAGGATGAACGAGGGTGATTTCGTGAGTGACCTTCTCAAGGGAAAAACCGTGGAGAATAAGGCTCCAGAGCCGGAATCCAAGGGTGACCTCCTGAATGTCGACCGAGAAGGCACGGTCGCGGGGGGAGAGCCGTACACCCTGCACATGAACATTAGACAGGTCGATCTTCACCTTCTCGATATCAGATTCCTGTGCCAGGAACGGACGTATTCTGGAGAGCAGAGTTTCTCTGATCTTTTCTTCAGCCCCTGAAAGATGCCACCCCAGATAGCCTCCGCCGATGATTACGGTCAGCACCAGAGCGACAACCGGAACCCAACCCCGGTGTTTCATTCTGGAAGATTACCCCCGCTGTTTCGATTCAGGTCAGGATCGGGAAACCGCATAGTACGTAATTCTGGTTTCAGGCTCTTCATCCATTCCGGCTAAAAAGGCTCAGCCTTGCTTCCCCGTGGAATAACCTGCCTTTTTTCTTACCCTCCAAAGATAAAAATGAGGGGCAACGGGCCCCTCATCCATTGGCTATATCTAGTTAATTAGACGATTTTTAAGGCTTCCGGGTTCCCGTTTTTACTTTACCGGGACCCCTTCCGGCCTGTGCTTATCTGCTCACTGACCTTCCCGAAGCGCCGCTCCCGTTTCTGGTAATCCCTGACCGCCTCGAACAGATGGGCCCTGCGGAAATCAGGCCAGAGGACCCCGGTGATGTAAATCTCGGTGTAGGCCATCTGCCATAACAGGAAGTTTGATATACGGAATTCCCCGCTGGTCCGTATCAAAAGATCCGGATCCGGAAGCCCGGCCGTGTACAGGCGCTTCTCTAATGTATCCGGATTGATGTCATCGGGGTTCAGTCTTCCGCTCTTCGAAGCTTCGGCAATCTCCTTCACAGCCTTCAGTATTTCCTCGCGAGCGCCGTAATTGAGCGCCAGATTGAGGACAAGGCCTTTATTCTTTGCTGTGGCGCGTATGCCTGCCGTGAGCTCTTCCTGTACATCCGGCGGCATGCGGGAAAGATCGCCTATTGCCATCAGGCGGACATTCTTCGTAATGAGGTCTTCTATCTCTTTTTTAAGGGTTTTGATCAGAAGAAACATCAGAGCGGACACTTCGTCTTCCGGCCGCCTCCAGTTCTCCGTGGAGAACGTATAAAGGGTCAGGATCTCGATGCCCAGCTCGCCGCAGCCCTCCACCACGTCCCTCACGGATTTGACCCCTTCCCTGTGCCCCGCAACACGCGGCAGGCCTCTCTTTTTTGCCCACCTTCCGTTGCCGTCCATGATCACTGCAATGTGCCTGGGGAGGTTTCCCTTTGCCTTCAGCTCTTCCGGTATATTTTTACCGGTTTTTTCTCGGGTCATTCTACGTGCCGCCAAAAACAGTTCTTTTTTTGCCTGATCTTTTTTCTTTCACCTGATTCAAGACAATTTAAAAGTTATGCTGAAAACCTAAAAAAGTCAAGAATTTATTTGAACTTATGAATCCCTTCCCTTCAGAACGATACACGGGCTGTCACGGGGAAATGATCGCCGGGATAACGGCCGTTCTCATTATAGTGAACGATGCGGCTGTCCTTGACCCTCAGCAGCGCAAGTTATACGAACTTTTCCTCACCCAACAAGAGACCGGTGCAACCAGCAGCGCAGGCGGATCTCACGGCTGATATTCTTCTTCGTAGTACTGCTCCCACACCTCCACGAAAACCTCGCTTGCTTCACCTTCTACCCCGTGAACATAGGTTTCCCCCCAGTACCTGATGACATTTTCCTCCAGAAGTGCAACAAGGATAGCATTCAGTCCCAGGGCACCCGGCACAACTCCCTCAGCATATTCTTCCTTGATCTCAAGCGTCTGGTTGGCGACGATGCGGAAATGGTTACCGAGAAGCTTCTCCCATTCACCCCAATTGGAAAGATCCCCCGCCCACGTATCACGGTCGTTGACAAAAACGTCCCATTCATCGGTTACGGTCACGCTGTCCCATTTTTCATAGTTGGAAAAATCCACAATCATGACGCGCACCAGATCGATCTCCTGAAGGGCTATCCGCTTTCCGGGAACGCCTTCTCCGGCCTGAGCATTACCCGGAATCCCCAGATGCTCTCCGGTTGGACAGCCTCCTTCCACAAGCTTTATCTCGAAATGGACTGAATTGTCCGGCTCCACGATTTTGCTGCTGCACCCGGAAAGCAGAGCCGCCGTGATTACTAAAATGATTATCCTGTTTTTCATGGTGAGCTCTCCTTTCTGTCACAGCATCCACTGGAACACGCCGTATAACTTGATCCCCGATGCATCTACCCTTCCCTTCAGGGTCTGAATCGTTCCCAGATAGTACCGGATGTCCAGATCGAGAACAATACCGTTCGAAAGCCTCCTCTGTCCTCCTATTCCCGGACCGAAAAGTGTAGCACCGCCGGATCCGTAGTCATTATTGGAGTAGAGCTTGATATCCAGAATGCCCTTCCACCGGAAAGAGGCGGCTTCTCCCCTGTACGCTGCTCCCTGTATCTCGAACTGGTTCATGTTGCTGTTCTTCTTTTCGGTTTCATACACCGAACCCGATCCGGTCATGTTTCTCCCTTTCATGCGCTCCCGGACTAATACCACCAGATCCCATGGATCCTTCTGAAACACTCCCAGAAGCTGGAGGAGCAGTCTCTGGCCGGACCTGAAGACTCTCTCCCCTCCCCACGTGTCATCCAGGTAAATGCTGTACAGGAGGTCCGCATACAGCCATCCCCTGTTCATTCCAAGCGTAAACGTCACTTCGTCCCCGGGATTGTAGGCCGAATCGAAACCATCAAAAGGTTTGAAGGCGCCCTTCAAGAGATAACTCACCCCGCCCCCCAGTGTCATGCTTCCCTTCTCCATTCCCGTGCTCACTCCTCCCTGAATGTCGAATCCCTGTCCCAGGCTCGGGACACGGAAATTGAGAGCCTCCATGGAGAGCACGCTGGCTACCGGGTATTCGTTGACTGTCAGCATATGCTTTCCAGTGGGAAGGTTCAGGCCGAACGTGAAAAGCCAGCGCTCGTTCGCACTCAGTACATGCCCCCCGAACTTGATATCCGAAAGCCCATCGAGACTGTAGTCAATGCCTGTGTCGAACTTATTGAATGCCGGAGAGGTCATGGCATAGAAAAGCATCCTCTCGCCCCTCGGATACAGATAAGATATCGGGATCGAGAACTGTGATATCCTGTCTTCCCCGGCTTTCCACGATTCATACGAAAGCCCAGCTGCAAGGGTTCTTGTATACTGCAGGCTGTATTTTCCCCCCTGCCCGTACCCCGCACAAGCGGTGAGAGAGAAAAGAATTATAAACGTGAGTTGTCTTTTCATGGCTGCCTCCCTCACGGTGTCGTCGGTGTCGATTGAGGAATATACACCCGGACCAGAAAGTTTGCCGCTGATCCAAAGCTCGACGTGCTCTGTTCCTGGTTCGGCTTACGTGCGTCGATGCCCGGGAGAAAGGACTGGTTCAAGATCTCTCCGGAACGGAGGACCTGCTGGACTAAAGGAATCGCCGCATCTGCAGGCCTTGTCTCTACCGCTGAATCGGTTGTCCTGGAGCCAGCCGGCTCCTGTGACTGATTCTCGCTTCCGGTCCCGGTCTCGCCGCGGGTCCCGGCCTCATCACGGGTTTCAGTCTCCCCGCGGTTACCGGTTTCCGCGCGCACCAGATCCGCCATTTTCATTTCCCCTGCGGACTGTATCTGTGTACGCTTGAGATTGTCCTTCGCTTTGGAAAACTGCGGATCCAGCTGCAGGGACTTCTGGTACTCGCCAGCCGCCTGCCCGAACATGCCCTTGTCCTCAAAATCCAGACCCCGGCAATAGGCCATGAAAGCCAGAATATTATCCGTGGGAATGATCCGTATCTCCTCCCTCTCCTGCTGGCTGAGCGGTATGCCCAACCCATCAATGACCTCGAATACCAGATCCTTTTCCATTTTGAACAGATCCAGCAGTTTTCCTTCCACGGTCTTTGAATCGAAGAACTGATCCTTTGTCTGGACAAGACCTGCATCGATCCTGAAACGGTAATCCGAAAGGTCGAGGAAACTGCCGCTGACAAATTGCCCTGCACCCAGAAGTTTTCCCACTCTCGGGGCAGAAGCCTCGTCCACGAGGCCGGTCATGCCCAGACCCATTTCTTCAAGCAGTTTCTGGAGGCGCAGCCTCTCCACTACCTTGAGTTTTCTGACCCTGGACAGATCCGTGATCATCATATCCGCAATGCCCTTCTGCAGGGGATCGAGCGCTTCCTTGGCTCCCATGTTCTTGAAATAGAGAACTGCCACGGTATTTTCCGGCAGGGAAGCCGTGTCCAGGGAATTCTCGTCTTTCAGGGCAGCCTGAGCTTCCCGTTTCATCTGCTCCCGGATAAGAGTGTTCAGCCGCGCTTCGATCTGATCCTTGAGGCCAGTATTTGATTCAAGATCCACATACCGCCTGTAAACATCGATGGCAAAACGATAGTCCTTCTGATCCTCAAAGGTCATACCCAGATAGAGCAAAGTCCTTCCATCCGTTGAATCCTTCAGGAATGCCTTGAGCAGGGACTGGCCAGCCCGTTTGACAATGCCTTTCTCGTAAAGGGCCACACCTAGGTCCCTCCAGATCAGCGCATTATTCGGTTCTTCGCGTATGGCCGCGACGAACGCCTGGATCGCCTGGTCGTACTGCTTCTTCTCGAGATGTGCCCTTCCCAGACCATACTGCGAGGTCGTGGCGCATCCGGCCAGAAAAAGGAAGATGCAACCTGCGCATACGATTCCAAAAACTTTTTTCATATTATCCTCCTAAGGATTGTTGCACTCATGAATGCCCGGATTTCTGATCCTGCTTTCCGGAGGCTCGAATCTCCGGACAATTTGCTCATGAACCGCGGCTTCATGAGTTTTGAAATGTCATTTTATAAAAACAACCGTCACCGTATCTCTTCCCTTCGGAGAAAAGACGGATCACGGGACAGCCAACTTTTCCACAAGACGCCTGAATAACGCCGGATAGAGAAGGCGCTTCACCACCTGATAGGCGATGATCACATAAATGAGCCCTATAATGAGATCGATGATGTAATGCTCGTTGAGATACACAGCGGAGAACCAGGTGCCGATGGGGTACAGGAGCCAGAGCGGTCTCAGCTTTTTGAATTTTTTCATTCCGAACCATGCGATAACGCAGGGATATGACCCGTGCAGGGAAGGGATGGCCGCAAAAAGATTTGCGTTGAACGTGTCCCAGAACGACTGGAGAAAATTCGTCCCGATGAGCCTGTCGAAATTCACCAGTCCCCCTGCGCTTCCCTGTATCATACCCACCGGCTGGGTCAGGCCGTACTGGTATACGTACCAGGGGGGTGCTGCAGGATAGACTATGAAAGTCACCAGGGCCATGATGTTGAGAACGGTCAGCGTGTATACGAAATGGTAAAACGTTTTCCTGTCCCCGGTGGTATGCCAGAAAATCCATCCCAGTATCAGGGGCGCTCCGAAATGCAGCGTATAAAAATTGGCACCCATCACATCCAGAAAAATTTTAAAAGGTTCACCTTCATGAACGGCCTGAAAATACTCGAAATACCAGGCCGGGATCTGTCCTCCGAAAAAGGAACCGAAGATCTTGAGCTCCAGCACGAAAGGCGGCACAACATTGATCACTCCCCGGACGCTGTCCGCAATGCCACGCATCATGTCGTAGGCGACCCAGAAGAAAACGAAAGGCGCCCAGTCAATCAGAAACTGTTTTGACCTTCCCTTGCCGAGCGCAAGAGAAAAGACCACGAGCGCCAGAAATGCATGATCCGGACGTATATGGATGACCTGATTGATCAGCACAAAATAAACAACAATACCGATCAGGGTATAGATGCGCCACCGGTGATCCGGTGAACGCAGGTGCCCGAGCAATGTCTGCCACCGGGATTTTAATTCCATTCTGCTTCCTTGATCTGACAGGGGGTTGTGGTTCCT
>CAYXFJ010000148.1:0-7568 GCA_964464265.1 uncultured bacterium | reverse complement strand
ATGGAACGCTGCGCAGAGGGTCAGAAAAGGGGATCCAGCTCTATTCATGGCGCAAAGCGACGATAGGATCCAGCTTTGCAGCCTTGGCCGCAGGATAAATTCCGAAAAAAAGCCCTACCATGCTTGAAAAACCGATCCCCAAAAAAATTGCCCATACAGGGACAGCTGCCGGCAGCGGTGTGACAGCCCCGATGAGAATCCCCAGACCGATTCCCAGACCGACACCGATCAACCCCCCCAATGCAGACAGAACAACAGCTTCCACGATGAACTGCCAGAGGATATCCCTTCTCTTCGCACCAACCGATTTCCGGACGCCGATCTCATGGATACGCTCAGTTACAGATACGAGCATGATGTTCATAATGCCGATGCCGCCCACCATAAGCGAAATCAGAGCAATACCCACGGCTGCAACAAATACCACAGCGGTCAGGTTCCTCCATGTTTCCATCAATGAGTCCCGTGTAATGATCTCGAAATCATTGGGCTTGCCCACCGGCACCTTCCTCACCACCCGCAGAATACCCGCAACTTCGTCTATCGTCTGTTCGAGATACTCCGGATACCTGGCCTGCACTGCAATCTGAATCCACTGGTTTTTCCCGTATACGTCCTGGAAAGTTGTATAAGGCATCACTACATAGTTGTCCTGGCTCTGTCCAAAGGAGCTTCCCATTTCCTCAAGAACCCCGATAACCTCGAATTTCACCGGACCCACACGGACCTCTTTGCCTGCAGCGGCTTCAAACGGGAAAAGCGTTTCCACAATGTCCTTACCGACAACGCAGACCTTGCGCCTGGACCGGATGTCGATCTCCTGGAAAAACCGGCCTTCCCTTACATACCTTCCGTTGATCTGCTGCCATTCGGCAGCTCCGCCTATAATGTTGACATCCGCGTTTGTCTTCTCTCCTCCGTAACGGACCCTCTGCCCTCCCGTATAAATCTCGGGTGTGGCTGTTGTAATGAGCGTGGCTCTCTCGTTCAAAGCCTCCGCCTGTTCGACAGTGAGGTCTTTCCGGTTCCTGTACTGCTCCATGGTATGACCGGTGATGATCGCAGGAAACTTCTGCACATAGAATGTGTTACCGCCGATCTGGGAAAGCTCCTTCGAAACCGTAGCGTTAATCCCCTGAATAATCGTCATCATCCCGATCACGGTGGTAACCCCGATCACGATACCCAGAGTCGTGAGTATGGATCTGAGCTTGTTCGTTCTCAATGCTTCAAAAGCGACGGAAATACTTTCCCTTATTTCCATGGATCATCCTTATCCAAGCGTAATGATAAACTTGCGGGGACCCGGATGCCTAAACCCTTACCCCCGCATCAACACGGTGAAGGCCTGTTCATTGAATACAGTTCTTAAAATCGGCACCCGTTGTTTTTGCGCCCTGCATTTCCGCATTTGTCAGATTGGCGTCGCACAATTTCGCACCGGTAAGATCTGCATTCTTGAGAACAGCTCTCTGAAGATGAGCGCCGGACAGGTCTGCATTCTTCAAATTGGCTTTGATAAGACTGGCTCTTTTCAGCTTTGCCTTGACCAGAATGGCATTTTGCAGGTCTGCTCCGTCCAGCTGCGCTCCGAAAAGGGAGATCTGGCTGAGATCCGTTCCCTTGAGTCTCACTGCCTCCATGTTCGTGTCCTGAAGGTTAGCACCCTGAAGTTTCACGCCTTCCATATTGGCACCTTTCAGGTTACTCCCGAACAGAAAGGCGTTCTCCAGATTGGCTCCTTTGAGATTGGCTCCCTCAAGATTGGCGTTCTGAAGATGTGCACCCGTAAGATCGGCATTCTGCAAATCCGCCTTTTTCAGCTGGGAATAGGAGAGATCCGCATTCTTCAGAATGGATCCGGCAAGAGACTCTCCCCTTTCGACCATTTGAATGATTTCTTCTCGCGTCAGAGATCCCATATCAACCTCCCGATCCAAAGCTCTCGGCAGCTTCATCCAGAGAAGGATACACCTGTATCACTTTGTCGAGTTTGGTCACTACAAGGGGGCGTTTCACCCTTTCTGAAACGCGGGCAAGCCTGAGATCACCGCCGCTTCCTCTCAAAGTGGTAAGACAGGCCATCAGCCTGCCCAGACCGGCGCTGTTCATCCATTTGATCCCTTCCATATCGACAACGATATTGATATTCCCTTCCCGGATGGCGGTATAAATACGATCCTGAAATTTGTCCGCTTCTTCACCGCCCATCAGCTCTCCGCTGACAGAAAGAATAAGGACATCATCTCTTTTTGATTCCTGCATATCCATATGTCTCGCTCCTCTTTGTACAATCCTACATGGAACCGGCTTTCCGGAACGCAGAGATTTCTATCGTCACCTGTTTACCGGGGAAAACAATGCCAGTAAACCGTAAATCACCATCGTCCTATTCATAGTGCAGCGCATCGATAGGATTGAGTTTCGCCGCTTTACTGGCAGGATAAATGCCGAAAAAGATACCCACTGCCGAAGAAAAACCAATCCCCAGAACAACAGACCAGAGTGTCACCGCTGCAGGCAGGGGTGTGAACGCTTCTATCAGCTTGCCAAGAGCGAAACCACAGAGCACGCCGATAATGCCCCCCAGCGCACTGATCACGACAGACTCGATCAGGAACTGCCAGAGCACATTTCGTTTTTTGGCACCGATGGCCTTTCGGATCCCGATTTCGCGTGTTCTTTCGGTGACTGAAACCAGCATGATGTTCATGATGCCTATACCCCCGACCAGGAGGGAAATAGCTCCGACACCAATAGCAGCGGCATACAGGGCTGATGTCAGCTTCCGGTACATATCCAGGATCATGTCCATCTGGTTGATAGAAAAGTCATCCTCCTTGTCGGGAGGGACTCGCCGCACCCTTCTTAAAATGCCCCTTATCTCGTCCTTTGCCTCTTCGATCAATGCTGTGTCAACGACCTTGACCTGAATCGTGATCCAGCGCCGTCTTCCGAAAAGTTTGAAAAACACATCGATCGGTATGCGCACCTCGGTATCCATATTGTGCCCGAACATATCTCCCTGTTTCTCCAGAACCCCTATCACCCGGAATGTGTGTCCCGCGATTTTGATCTTCTGTTCAAGGGGATCCTCGTTCTCGAAAAGCCTGTTCGCCACATCCCATCCGATCACGCAAACCTGCCTTCTGTGTTCAACATCCATTGCTGACAGATCCCTTCCGAATTCAGGAAACACCATACCGGTTTTTTCCTCATCGGTCCCTGTGACCTCAACTCTCTCAATGGACCTGTTCTTGTATTTTACCGTTCTCCTTGAACCCACTGTGGGAGAGACAGCCTCCAGCAATGTTCCGTACTCTTTCAGGGCTTCGACTTCCTTCATGGTGATGTCTTTACGGTTACGGTATTTCTCCCATGCTTGCTCATCGAACCATGGAAATTTTTGAACGTAGAGAACGTCGGATCCCAGAACGGAGATCTGTTCGCCGAAGGCTGCGTCGAGGCCTTCCGTCAGAGTGATGATGCCGATGACAGTCGTCACTCCCATAATGATACCGAGAAGGGTCAGGAATGCTCTGAGTTTGTTTGACCGCAGGGCAAGGACAGCGATCTTGATCCCCTCCCATAGTTCTATAAAGACTCGCATATCAACCTCATTTGAAAACGGCCTGTTCCAGTTCCTTTACCGGAGCGGAGTCCATCCCTTCAACCGCTGATATGTTCAGAACTGGAAATCCTCTATGCTGCCTCATCCCGTTCGATGATCCCGTCTCTCAGCCGTACGATCCTGTCCGAATGTTCCGCGATGTATTCCTCGTGCGTCACCATGATGATGGTATTCCCCTCATCGTGTATCAATTCAAATATCTCCATGATCTCATCGCCTGTCCTCGTATCGAGATTTCCGGTCGGCTCGTCAGCCAGGATGATCGATGGATTGTTCACCAGAGCCCGGGCAATAGCCACCCTCTGGCGCTGCCCTCCGGACAGCTCATTGGGACGGTGCGTCATGCGGTCGGTTAACCCCACGCGCATCAGTGCCTGTTCCGACATTTCCCGGCGCTTGCCAGCCGGTGTCCCGGAATAAATCAGCGGAAGTTCCACATTGTGAAGCGCCGTGGCGCGCGGGAGGAGATTGAATGTCTGGAAAACAAATCCGATTTCCCGGTTCCGTATCTCCGCCAGCTGATCATCGTTCATCTCGCTCACTTTGGATTTGTTAAGCTTGTATTCTCCGGATGAAGGCGTGTCCAGGCATCCGAGTATATTCATGAGGGTCGATTTACCCGATCCCGAGGGTCCCATAATGGATACATACTCCCCCTTCCCGATCTGCAGGTTCACACCTCTCAGGGCATGCACCACAGTCAGTCCCACCTGGTAATCCTTGACAATGCTTTTCAGATCGATCAACATAAAAATCCACTCCTTATTTTCATCTGTCCATTCATTAAACACCGTCACTCTTCAGTTTCTTCTTCCCGCTTGAATTTTTTCAGGCTGTTGTCAATTTTTACCTTGTCTCCGTCCTTAAGCTGCTTGGAAAGGATCCTGTAGCTCCCGCTGACCACTTCCACGCCCTCTTCGAGGCCGGAAACAACCTCCCATTCCGTGTCGCTGGATATCCCTGTTACGACGGCTCTCTGATGCGCCATTCCATCTTTTACCACGAAAATGACCTGGATGGGTTCTTTCGGCACGGGTTCGTCCTTTACTGCTTTCTTCCCGGCAGGACCTTCCGGAGCCTTTTCGTCTTTAACCGCATCTTTTTCTTTACCCTTGCTTTTTCCGGATATCTTGCCTTTTCCGGTCTTCACCGTGTCCTCAGGCGCGATCGGCTCCCTCATGGTCAGACACTGGATCGGGATCTTGAGCACATTTTTCCGTGTATCCGTCTGCACATCCACTGTTGCGGACATTCCTGGCCGGAGGCCGCCGGGCAGATCCAGCATGAAGGCTTTGACCAGAAAGTTGGTTACCTCTTCCTGAGTGCCCATGCCTTTTGTGCTTCCTGTATTGGCGATTTCTTTCACGACACTGCGGAATGTGGTATCCGGAAAAGCATCGATGACCACGTTCGCCGTGTCACCAATGGAAACATTGACAACATCGTTCTCATCGATCTCGGTCTCTGCCAGCATCCGGGTAAGATCCGCTACCACCATGATCACATCCAGAGTGAACTGGGAACCCATGGCCATTTCTCCGATCTTCTTGTTGAGCTGGCTTACAGTTCCATCCATCGGGGCATATATCGTGGTCTTGTCCAGGTTGTCTTTTGCCTGCCTGAGGGACGCATCATACTGCTCAACCTGCGCTTTTGCCTGCTCATAGGTGGACTTGGCAATATCCAGCTCCGCCTGAGAGATCAGATTATCCTGAAAAAGTTTCTGCGACCGTTTGTATTCATTTTCGGATTTTTCGAAACCCGCCTGGGCAAACCTGAGGTTGGACTCAGACTGCTCCACTGCAGCCCGGTAAAATTCCTGATCCAGCCGGACGAGGAACTGTCCTTTTTTCACATAATCTCCTTCTTCCACACCCAGATCGGTGATCTGTCCGCTCACCTTGGCAGAGATCTTGACCTGGATCTCGGGCTGAATCCTCGCGGATCCGGATACGGAAGAAGTGATATCTCCCCGCGTCACTTTGTCGGTTTGTACCGTAACTGCGCTGCCTCCGCTTTTCTTCAGATTGGCGATCACGATAACAGCAAGCACGGCCACGACACCTAAAATGATAAACAGTTTTTTCTTGCTTGATCTTTCCATGAAAAAAAATCCTCCTCTCGGATAAAATCATTCTCTCTCTTGCACTGCTCTTTTAACGGACGGTACTGACTGCACAGGGTACTTTACTCAGACCGTCCGTTTGCATTGCAGGCGGGATCGGAGCGTATTGCAACCCGCGGGCCGCTCCGCACTATTTTTCCAGCTTGCCCATTGCCCTGTACAGACGGGCGATGGCATATTTGTACGTATACATAGCCTGTATATTATCGCTTCGGGCCTGGGTCAGGGATACCTGGGCATTGATCAGATCCAGCATGGTGCCTGCTCCGAGACTGTATTTTTCCATGTTCAGCCGCAGATCCTCCTCTGCTGCCTCGAGCGCATTCTGGGTTACAGCGATCTGTTTCTTGGACTGCTGGACATCGAAAAAGGCCTGTTTGGTCTCCAACCCGACATCCCTCTTCACCTGGGCCAGCGCTTCCTCGGCGGAGCGGTAATCCAGAAGGGCTTTGTTGTGCTGGGCGATACGGGCAAATCCCTGAAATACCGGGATGGAGAGTGAAACTCCCGCATACCAGTTGTAATCCTTGTCGAACAACTCCTTGATACGATCGAATTCGGAATGGCGCCAGCTGTACCCGTAATGGGCCATGAACGATGGCAGATACTGGCTCACAGCCATCTTGATGCCTGCATTTGCAGCGTTCGAATCGAACCTGCTTTTCAGCAGGGAAGGATGGCTCTGATAGGCGCTTTCCAGTGCTTCTTCGTAACTCACCTCCATTTCAGGCTCGTTCAGGTCATCCACCACCTGGATCTCATGATCCACTTCGAATCCAAGAACATGGTTCAGCGACGCGCGGGCAATGGACAGTCCGTTCTGGGCCTCTATCAGAGCGAGCCGGGTGGATTCAAGCTGTACCCTGGCTTTCAGCACATCGGATTTCGAAGCCTTGCCCACTTCAAAGAGAACCTGGGCGCGCTTGTAGGACTCATCGGAGGATTTAATGGTCTCCTCCTGCACCCCAAGCAGCTTCTCGGCTGCCAGCAGATTGTAATACCGTTCTTTCACCATATAGATGGTGGTCTGCCGGGTACTCTCGAAATTGTGCTCGGCGCTCTTTTTCAAAGACTGGTTCATCCTGTAATTGAAAATATTGTATCCGCCGCTGAACAGGGTCTGCCTCACGGATAATCCCGCAGAGTAACTCCAGGATGTGATCTCAGTGGGCTGTACGGGCACAGGGATGCCTGTTCCCGGATCTATGCGCATGACCGAGGACGGGCCTACCACCGAATGGTAATATCCCATATCCGCCGATACAGTGGGTAAAAAATTGGATCTGGCCAGGGTCACATCCTTGCCCGCTTTGTCCACGATGTACTGTCCTATGATCAGATCCGCGTTTTTCTCAAGCGCGATCTCAACACATTCATCCACTGTAAGCTGTTTCTGCTGAGCACTCAGTGGAACGCTCACAGCAACAAGCCATAACAATAACAGAAAAATTCTTCGATACATATTCCATCCCCTTATCAGACAGTTCATAATTAACGACCGAATCCTTTGAATATACCACCAAGAGCGACACTGACAATAATATAGACTGCCCAGAGAGAGAGTACCATCGTGGCTGACTTCTTGTTTGTGAATTTAAAGATCACTCCGAAACCGATGATCCAGAGGACAAGCGTCCAGATGGTGAAAATATCCAGCCGTGAAAGCAGCCGGTAGAGTATGCCGGAGTTCTCACCGACTCCGGGTGTGGGCAGCAGAACTGAAAGGCTGGTATTCACTCCACGGGTGGTCCCTTTCTGAAGGATCAAAAGGGTTTTAAGAATGCTCCCGAGAAGAGAAACGAAACTGCTCCA
>CAYXFJ010000147.1:6217-7576 GCA_964464265.1 uncultured bacterium | reverse complement strand
GATTTGAAAGCGCTCGTTACGGGAAGCACGGGATTCATCGGGAGTCATCTGGCACACACCCTCAGTCGAGAAGGTCAGGAAGTGTGCTGTCTTGTTAGACCGGAAAGCAGGACACGCTGGCTGGAAACGCAGGGGATGAACCTGTTGCCGTGTGACTGGTGCAACGGTGATGCTCTACGCAGTGCTGTTCAGGGGATGGATGTGGTCTTTCATCTGGCTGCCCGCATATGGGGCAATGACTGGAATGCCATGTACAGGGCGAATACGCTTTATACAAAGAATCTGATCGAGGCCTGTACCGAGGCGAATCCCGGTCTGAAACGCTTTGTCTTTGTATCGAGCATAGCTGCATCAGGACCTTCTGAAAGAGGTGAGCTTAAAAAAGAATCCGACCCGTGCACTCCGGTATCGCTTTACGGAAAAAGCAAACTGCTCGCCGAACAGATCGTGATGGAATATGCGGAGAAAATCCCGGTGGTGATCATCCGTCCTCCAAACGTGCTGGGATTGAGGCAGCGGGAGATGATGCTCATTCTGCATCTCCTCAAAATGCGCATAGTACCGATGATCGGAAGCAAAAAAACCGGAACCAGCCTATGCTTTGTGGAAGATCTGGTGCGGGCTCTCATTCTGGTGGCAGAGGATGATCGTGCCGTAGGACAGACCTATTTTGTTACAGACGGGAAGATCTATCATCTGAGGGAAATACTTTACTTCCTTGCCAGGGAGCTGGATGTCTATCCTGCTGCTATAAGGATCCCTCATCCCGTACTATGGACAATTGCTATGCTGTCGGAAAGAATTTCCAAACTGTTGAATGCAGAATCCCCGGTCAGCCGTGAAGCTCTCAAAACAGCCAGAAATTACAACTGGACCTACGATTCCGGAAAGATCCGGAAAGAGCTGGGATTCGAAACCCGGATCACATATGAGAATGGGATACGGCAGATACTTGCTGCCTGTTTTCAGCAGGGGATTATTTAACTCACCATTGGAGGCGACATGAAACGGTTATTCTTATCAGGCCTGTGCTTTGTTTCGGCCATGCATCTCGTATGCGCATCGGACGGGTGGATCTCTCTTTTTGATGGTAAAACATTCAACGGCTGGCAGCCTTCCGAGAACAAGGATTCCTGGAAGATCGAAAACGGCACCCTGGTCACACGGGGGGCGCGTTCGCATCTGTTTTATACGGGTGAAGTGATGGATCATCATTTCAGGAATTTTGAATTCTATACGGAGGTGAAAACCGAACCCGGATCCAATTCAGGCATCTACTTTCACACAGAATATCAGGAAGAGGGCTGGCCCGGCAAAGGATATGAATGCCAGGTGATCAATTCCCCTCCTAAAACGAAA
>CAYXFJ010000147.1:4515-6176 GCA_964464265.1 uncultured bacterium | reverse complement strand
TGTACGGTATCCGTAATGTATGGAAATCCCCGGTCAGGGACAACGAATGGTTCAGGTACCGCATCGTCGTGCAGGGAAAGACCATACAGATTTTTATCAACGACATCATGACCGTGGACTATACAGAGCCTGGGGAGACTTTCAGGCCGGAAGACGGCGAAGGACGAAAGTTCTCTTCCGGCACATTTGCCTTCCAGTGCCACGATCCGGGAAGCATCGTTCGTTACAGGAACATCAGGGTGCGGCCACTGGCTGATGATCTTCCATCACCGGGGACTCCTCCGGACGACCCTGAATTCGAGAAAAAGCTTCTCGCCCTTGCCGGTAAAAATATTCCGATGATGGACCTTCATGTCCATCTCAAGCGCGATCTGTCCATGGAACAGGCGCTCGAGAATGCCCGCCGGTACGGTTTCACGTATGGATTCGCAGTCAACTGCGGCCTGAAGATGGGGATAGAGACTGAAGATTCGCTGAAAGCCTTCCTGGCCGCTTATGAGAAACCTCCGCACACCTACATGGCCATGCAGGCAGAGGGGCGCGAATGGCTCGATCTTTTTTCAAAGGAAACCATTGAAAAATTCGATTATGTATTCACGGATGGGATGACCTGGACGAACGACAAAGGCAGGCGCATGCGCCTCTGGATCAGGGAGGAGACGGAGGTGGGGGATCCGGAACACTTCATGGACCAGCTTGTTGCCAATATAGTTGCGATTCTGGATAAAGAACCTGTCGATATCTATGTCAATCCCACTTTTATTCCGGAAGAGATCGCAGACCGTTATGATGCTCTGTGGACGCGCCCGCGTATGGACAGGGTCATCGATGCACTGGTCAGGAACGGTGTGGCGCTTGAGATCAATGCAAGAAGAAATATTCCAGGTCCTCATTTCATCAAACGGGCTAAAGCCCGGGGTGTCAAGTTCACTTTCGGCACCAACAATGCAGGGGCAAAGGATCTGGGGAGGCTGGAATACTGCATCAACATGGCACTGGAATGCGGCCTCACACCCAATGACATGTGGATACCGGCAGGGAAATAAGGGCTTGGTCCCGTCTCTCAAATCTATTTTGATGGATCTTGCCCGGGACTGTCCGAGATCAGTTTGAGCGACTCTTCTATATAGATCTCTCCGGTCATTTCACCGAGACTGGTTCGGGTGATATAGTCGTACATCCTGAAGCTAGAGTAATCGACTTTGGTCATGATATAGCCGAATCCATCGTTCGTCAGTCCGAACAGAAACGGCTGATCGGTCTTCATATTTCGTTTCAGATAATATCCGATATTGGGAAGCGCCTCCCCCGGAATGGTGAGTGCCCGGGCAGTGCCTATGTTCAGGAGGTTGAGCTGTGATGCTACCCGGTAATTTTCATCCACAGGGAATTTGAGCGGCGAATGTTCCAGTATGAAGCGCATCATTCTGGAATCGACCGGGAAATGAATCGTTCTTGACGCGCAGGTCAGAACAGGATCCTCCTGCAGAGGAGCATCCCCGATAATGCGCAGGGCTTCGTCAGCTAACAGCTCACCGATCCGTATGCATTCCTCCCACGTCCCCGCCTCGCCCCCCGCAGGCTGCCGGTTGTCCGCCGTGACCATGCCTCCGATCGCGCTGTTCATGAAGATCGCCATGCCTCCGCCTCTGGACTGGATA
>CAYXFJ010000147.1:323-4493 GCA_964464265.1 uncultured bacterium | reverse complement strand
GGTTTTCGCCTCACACGGCCAGCCATCTTTGCTCCAGTGTCCAGTTGTCCGGATGCACAGCATAGTTGACCAGCGTTGCAATGGATTTTCCTTTGTCCTTCCCCCCGGCTGCAACAGCCTGAATAACGCCGCATCTGGGATCGTAAAGACGTTCCGCGTAAGCGTTGTAAGCTATCCTTCCTTTTGCATCTCCGACAGCGATCCTGAGAAAGGCCGGCTCCAGCCTGTCCACAGCCTCGTTTATGGCCTCGGCTATTTTCCCGGTACAGTTGTCAAGATAGTTCAGGTCTGCAATAGATTTCCCGTTCTCGTCCGGGAATCCGTAGGCATCCGGAGCGCTGTGAGTGTGCGTGGCGCCGATGAGGATGTTTTCAGGAGGGATACTCCTGACGAGTCGTCTCACCCTGTCGCACAGGGGCGAAGGCCAGCCCAGATTATCGATGCTGACGATGGCCACGCGGATATCTCCCTTCTCAAATACAAGGGCTCTTGTGGAAAGCTCTCCCTTTTTCATGGTTGCCGGATTGGGAATTCCCACGCCTCCCGAGACAGGAAGCAGGGGATCCGGTGTGATGATGCGAAAGGCAGCGCCCGCTCTGAAGTTTCCGGTATTACCAGCCTTGAAATGATTTGCTGCGCCTGCGCCGGAGTCCAGGGTAATGTTCAGAGATCCAAGGACACAGAGAATGAATATAAAAATCGCGCATTTTTTCATGTGACTACTCCTTTTGCGGATGCAGAGAAATGCATTTTACATTAAATCAACGATGAATACATATAAAATTGAATAGGAATAAAGACAATGTCAAGCACAATTTAAAGGAAGGCTGCGCCCGTGGATAATAAATCCGGTGCAGGAAAAGACTTGAATTTTACACATGGATTTTTTAGATTCCTTTATTGTTAATCCATTTTTAATAGATCCAGGGGAAAAAATTTATGCGGCAATGTCAGTGAACTTGTTGTTTTAGCGTGGCAGTTGGCTTCGCACGTTACGGGATGAAACCAGGAGGTTCTCAATGAGCTGAGAAATGCACCTCCTTCGGGATATCCCATTCAGGAGGTGCATATGAGAGACCGCTTGAAAAATCTTAAAGCGCAGGGATGTTTTTTATCAGAAAAGAATGCCCTTGAATATGCGGACACCGGGTCCGCCTGTTCAAGGGCATTTTTGTAATATTTCTGAAGAAGTCTGAAGAAGCGATTTATGAAATTTCAGGAATCTTTGAATTTAAGGGAGGTCTGATATGAATTCAAATGCCGGTAAGGAAAAACCCAGAGCGAAAAAGGCCGGTTCCTGCGCATCTCAAAACTTTCCGTGCGGTTCAAAACAGGAGGTAAATTCTTCCGGGACGGAATGTCCTTTGACCTGGTTCAGGAACATGGTGAGAAACAATCTTGAATTTGTCAGAACCGAGAAGGCAAAAGGCCGGAAGCTTGTCGGGATCATGTGCGAATATACTCCGAGAGAACTCATCATGGCAGCCGGAGCCATGCCCGTCTGCCTCTGCGGGGGGTCAGCAGAAATGATACCGGTCGCGGAGCATGTCCTGCCCTCCAATCTCTGCCCGCTGATCAAATCCACATTCGGTTACAGCATGGAAAAAGCCAATCCTTTCCTTGAGATGGCCGATCTTCTGGTCGCGGAGACCACCTGCGACGGCAAGAAAAAAATGTATGAACTGCTGGCCGAACGTCACCCCATGCTGGTGCTCGAGCTTCCTCAGAAGCCCGGCGATAAATATGCATTCGAACACTGGCAGCATGAGCTGGATAAACTCAGGACGGACCTGGAGCGGCGTTTTCATACAAAAATTACCCCCGGGAAACTGCTGGAAGCCATTCGCATGATGAACCGGGAACGGGATCTTAAGAGAAAGCTCGCTGCCCTGATGAAGGATGACCGCCCTCCCCTGACCGGATTGGAGCTTCTGGAAATGAAAAGCCTTGTCTCCTGCATCCCTGCGGATTTCACGCAGTATGAAAAGGCTCTCAGTATGCTCGCCGGAAGGAAACTGGATCCGCCTGCTGAATCGAGGATAAGGGTTCTCATGACAGGTGTCCCTCTCCCGCATGGAGCCGAGAAGGTGATCAGGATCGTGGAATCCCACGGCGGCCTGGTCGTGTGCCAGGAGAACTGCACGGGTATAAAGCCCTTGCTGGAGGATATAGACGAGTCTGCAAAAGATCCCATGAAGGCGCTTGCCGAGAAATATTATCATATCCCCTGTTCTGTGATGACGCCCAATGATGCGAGGCTGGACTCGCTTCGCAGCCTGGTGAAGGAGTACAGGCCCGGGTGCATCATAGAGCTCGTCTGGCAGGCATGCCTGACATATGACGTGGAGTCCAGGCTCGTCAAGCGGTTTGCGGAGCAAGAGCAATTGCCCTATCTCAGGATAGAGACAGATTATTCACCATCAGATTCAGCCCGTATAGGTCTCAGGGTCAAGGCTCTTTTTGAGACAACGGAGAGCCGTTAAAACCGCTGGCAGATGTGAATGCAATTCCGGGGTCCGGGTACTTCGTACGTACAGGATCAGGCCATCAGGACGGTGCACGGAAAAAGGCCTGACGGCTCTCAAGGAAGGAATCAAGTTGTGGAGTATCAGATGATATTTGCAGGAATAGACGCGGGTTCGCGGATCCTCAAGATCGTTCTGATCGATGAGAATAGAACCGTTCTGAATAGCGGATTCCTGGACCAGGGTATCGATCAGGCATCCCTGGCAAGAGGTCTTCTTGAAAAAATGCTCAAGGAGACCGGGAAAGGAGAGGTATCAGGCATCGTGGCCACCGGATACGGCAGGGACGGACTTGATTTCGCGGATACCACGGTGACTGAGATCACCTGCCATGCGAGAGGGGTGTATCATCTTCATCCCGGGGCCAGAACCGTGATCGATATTGGGGGACAGGACAGCAAGGTGATCCGTATGGAGGAGGCAGGGAAAGTCAGGGATTTCGTGATGAACGACCGCTGCGCCGCAGGTACGGGCAGGTTCCTGGAGGTGGTGGCCGAACGGCTCGAGATGGATATCGGCGAGCTCGGCCTGTATGCGGAAAAGGCTGACCGGCCCTCAGCCATCAGCAGTACATGCGTGGTATTCGCGGAGACGGAGATCATAGGTCTTCTTGTGGCGGGAGAGAGGCGTGAAAACATCGTGGCAGGCGTGCAGAGGGCAATCGCTTCAAGGATAGTATCCATGACAGGCAGACTTATAACCACACCCGTTTTCTTCACAGGGGGAGTGGCCTTGATTCCGGGCATGGGTCGGGTGATACAGAATTTCGTCGGCTGCCCGGTCAGCATTGCGCAATCCCCGCTTTTCACAGGAGCACTCGGCGCAGCCCTGCTTGCGGCGGAGCGGGAGATAAACATTCAGCACTAGATATTTTGCCAGACATATTATTGGCTGTATTCAGACCCATACATAAAAAACGGGCTGCACTGTGTTTTCCATGCAGTCAGCCCAGAAGTTGAGGTAGAAGAGGATCACACGTACAGCCCATCAGCATTATAGAACGGTTATCCTTCCTTCTTTTTCGAAACCTTTAAAGTTGAGATCCTGAACGGGACATAAAGAGGGCAGAAGCTGAACAGGCTTGTCAGTACGAAAACGATCGCAAGAATGCCTGTTATCCATGCGAGAGGTCCTGTCAGCACTTTCATGTAGATCAGAATGGCGAGAACCACGGCCGCAGCCGTCCGTAAAATTTTATCCAGAGACCCCATGTTCTTCTTCATAAATCCTCCCAAAAGTAATTTTTTTATTGTTTTATTTTTTTATATATTTATATATAAACGTACCAGAATCCCTTATGGTTCCTCCGCGGGAAGTATCTTTTGTCCCGGTTACCGAACGGAGAGGTGTACAGGTCGTGTCATGGTTCTGCGTGACCAAACTTGCAGGGGAAAGAGTAAACGTCATTCCCGAATCATTAAAGTCGCTGTGCCAGCTATTTATTTTGGCAATTGCCGTAATTACATTGTATGAATTTGTTTACAATTCTGTCCTATGGAATTCCTTTCTCACTATCGAGGTAATAAGTGGCGACTTTAGACTAGAAGGTATTAGTGTTCCATATCCCAATCCCGAGACCCCCTGGAATCTTATATTTGCGACAAAAATGACCCTAGCTGCGTTTCTTATTTCGTCGCATGCATTT
>CAYXFJ010000147.1:0-265 GCA_964464265.1 uncultured bacterium | reverse complement strand
ATAAAGATATGCAGAATCTTCCAATCAGTGGATCACCATCAAAACATTAACACTTGCCCATAATAGACCTCCGAAGGCGCTCTGCCTGGCTAACAAAATCAGTTACTTTTTCTTGAGCAATTGAAGAATGAGGTCACATTCGCACTGGTTGTTTGGCTTCACTAACCTTCCGCATTTTGGGCAAATGGTTAGTGCAGGGGGACTGATTTGGTTGTCTTCAGTGATCGGAATGATAGACATGTAGTATTATAGTTAATCTATTATT